>NZ_JACD01000017.1:0-7043 GCF_000517825.1 Prevotella sp. ICM33 | reverse complement strand
TTGGTTTCCTTGAATGCAGGATTCAACTCTAATTGCACCTTAGCTTGTTCGCACAATTTCTTAACTACGTCGCCAATGGTTCTGTCATTCCATGAGAAGCAGCTGTGAGCCGTTTCCATTCTGTAAGTAGCAGAGTAGCCAGAAACGATGATACATCCAAAAAGAGGGGTCCAAGCACTGAAATTCCAAATGCTTGTAATCCGTACCTTCCCCAATTTCCTTTGCTACTTCCCATCTGATACTATTTTATTTTTTGCCACATCTTGTTCTTGTAGGTCTTGTAATTGTGAAACTATATCACGTGTCATATTAAAATCTTCTTCTTTGAATTTACTGTCATATAAATAAATAGTGGTGCACCTACAAGAGAGGCAAAGACTGTACCTGCTGTCAAGAAGATTTTAATTCCTCCTATTGAACCGAATAACCGCTGTCTCTTTAGCACCACCTTCTAATACAAAGATATCAAAGGTCTCCGATTGTTTTTCCTTCAACCAACTGGTATCGGTTTTAATTTTCAAGACAGTAATCCCTTTGGCATCCGTTTCTCCTGACACCTTATATACACCGCCTTTGGTACTTGTTTCTTCCTCTGTCACCATACCATGCTTATATATAAATAGTGCAATATCGCTGTCATCAAGTCCACGGGTAGTTACCCTTGCATAAATCGTCTGTCCACTTTCCACAAATCCCTTGATTGCTTCTTTGCAATCCTTGTCACGATAGAAAGCAATACTTGTAATATCCTCTTTATCAGTATATTCTATTGGTGTCTTTTTTGACAATTTAAGATCCTTAACCCATTCTTTAGAAAAGAGTTCCATATAGATTGGTGTCTTTTCTATCGGCACTTTCTTTATCTCTTCTACTTGACTGTTTGTCAGTGAAAGTTCTATCTTTGTCATACCATCTTGTCCTATACGAAGTGGTGCAAAATCAGTAAGATATTTTTCCTATACTTACTTTCTGATATCTACTTTATAAGTTATATAGGCACACCTTATTGACATACATTTTGTAAAGCGCGTCTGATCCTACTCTTATGTATATATCCTACTGTCCCATCTTTAACTTGTACTTTCCACCAGTTTCCATTATTGTCCAAGATAGTTATCATTTCATTGGTGGGAACATGTTTAAGAACTTTTGATGACAACATACCTTTCTCACGTAGATTGGTATACCCATCGGGGTCGTCAACAAAATAAATATCATTGGGATTGATATCATTTTCCATTACTAAAACAATGTCTACTAATTCTTTTAATCGCATGACTCCATAATAATCTTGTTTTTTAAGACGGTCTACTAAATGCTTATCTTTAGACATGAAATTACTTAAATGCTGGTATGATTTTTCGTCTTCAATCCCTATTATTGCATCTTTATGATTTCTATCATACTCAATTAGGCATTTTAATAAATGTACCAAGCATTTATCTTTCACATCCTGCGGATAGTTTAGTTGCTTGAATTGTTTAAAATAGGCATAAACTAAATCATCAAATGGGGCCATGGTTTCTTGTGTTTTATTACAAGACAAGTATATCTCATTTATGAGATTACGGCGAAAGCCTCTTTTTCTGTTATTATAGAACAACACTTTTTCAGTATTATCCCTATAAACAGAATAATCAGTTGTCTTCTTTGAGAAATCAATACTTCTTGCGGTGAGTATCTTATTTCTTTCATAATCATGATTAAAGACAACATCTATCGCATATTCAGGATTTCTTATAAAAAAGGAGAGAGTTGTTATGTTATCATTGAATAACAACTTATTATATGCCAGAAATTTATCGGCAATACCGTTTTCTTTATCATAGAGCATTTTCCTTGCATCTTCTTTGGTTGGTTCTCCATCTATTTCCGGCTGATAAAAAAGATACTCTGCTTCTGTATACAAGAACCGCCCCCATTCATTGATTGTATACTCTGTGTATCCTCCTATGCTGAGAACATAATCTTTGGGCTCTTTATGCAGGGAGAGCCCCCAATATTCCATACATCTATTTTGGAAATCCTGATATGAAAGGGGGTTATAACCATTATCCTTTCCATACTTTGACAAAATAGAAGTCTGCATTAATTCTTGTTGATCCATCATTTTGCTATTTACATAAATACTATCTTTTGACACATTACTACTTTTACTCTGACCTTGACAGGAAAGTAAAAGTATATGAGAAAGACAAAATAATATATATCTGTTCATTTTCATTGCTTTTTACTTCTTGCATTCCTTTTTCTATCTTTTCCGTCTCTTTTAAATTCATAGAAGCTATATACATCATTAATGTCACCATTATAATCTTCTATGTAACAAAAGATTTTCTTTCCCTCTTTTTTATATTTTGTATATAATTCGCCAAGTTTTTCCATAGCCGAGTTGTATACTCTAATACATCCATAGGTAGACATTAACATACCATTGTCGTTAATTTTATCCGCAAAACCTACAGTATGGCCACTATGGATTGCAATACCAGACCTTCCATTTTTTGTTGCTGTTAAAAATTCCCCTTGAATTCCTTCCAATAAAATTAAACCATACTTACCAAAACTAGTCGATCCTACATGTTTTTTAGGTTCATATGTTGTTTTGGTTTTTCCTGTAGGTGTATCACCATTACCTCCTTTTTTTAACCGATTGGTATTTGTTCCTCTACACAGTGAATGAGTTATAAATAGGATTTTTTTATTGTCAAAGACAACTAATGGCCCTTCTTTATCTCTATTTTTAGGTGTAATTACATCAATATATACTTCGTTCTCATGCGCGGTGAATTTCCCATCAAAAGTACAGTTTTTATTTTTTTCTTGTAGATGGTTTCCTGTCAGACACTCTTTTACATGTAAAACTTTAATAGCATTATGAAAAAAGAAACGACGTGGAGCTCGTATTGATTCTCCTTTTGACTCATTAATCTTTGATGTTACGTTATCAACATTTTGATCTGTGATGCCGTGTGCTATTTCATTAATCCCTTTTTTCTTCCAATATGCCAGTGCTGAGAGAATAGAATCTCTTGGATCTATTTTCAACAAAAAGGGATTGTCATTGCCTACCCATGTTACACTCACGCCAAAATTTTTTTGCGTGTAATCTTGTAACCCTTTATAGTTTCCCTTCCAAATAATTTGTTTAAATCCCTTTCCGCTATATCGCCATCCGTCATCTTTATTAGGATGTTGCTTACCATATTTATGTCTTGGTCCATATACAGTATTCGCAACTATCTTTTGATATTTCTCTCCTTTTTGTATAGATATATTTGAGAGTCGTTGTGCCTCCCTTTCCCGCTCCTCTATAGATGCAAAACTTTCAAAATATGATGAGAAATGAGTCAGCATGCTTTTCCAATTCCGATATGTAAAATCTTCCTGTAATCGGTAAAACTTTGTCTCACCCGCTATTTGCGCCAAGAAATGCGCTTTTGAAACACAAGTGTTGATACCTACTTTTTTCCTATATTGATTAAGATATGGAAGTGCAGCGGCAATCATTGTAGTGTCCTTAATGAGACAATTACCTTTTTCATCAACACAGATACGTTTGATTTCCTCTAATGTAACATCCTTATTACAGCGTGGACATCCACCCTTTTCTGGCTCTGTGCGATTAACATTCGCCTTGCTGGGTTCTGCCTTTGGCGTGGGGATATGCCGTTTGACAGAGAAGAGGATTTCTTTCCCTTTAAGTATGTATTGTTTGGTTTCCTTTGAGGTCTGTCTGCCAGTATTATTATTTACATTTCCGTTGGAAGATTGATTACTACTGAAAAGCCATGAGACAACAACCTTGTAGGCTGTACCTTCCTTGTACGGAGGCGTTGCCAACGTTAAGGAGAACTTATAGACACCCGTACTATTGACAGGGCTATTGGTACTATATATAGGTGATGGTTTGGAACTTTTCTCTTCTTGGTTACCTGTTTCGTGCTTATATACATCCAGACGTATCTTTCCGGTTTCCATATTGGCGGTAGAAACACGCACGTATACCATACTCCCGCTGTCAGCAATACCACCCTGCAGTTTTTCTTTGCAGTCAGAATCTTTATAAATGATCAGGCTGCGGAACTCTATTTTGTCATTGAATAGGATAGGGTGCTGTGAAGTCTTTGTCAGGTTTTCTATCCAATGTCGAGAACTCAGTTCCAGATATATCCTTATTTTCTGCCCATTGCTGAAACGCTTACGGTCTTCTATTATTTTCTTTAACTGGTCGCTTGAAAGGGAAAGGGCTATCTTTACTTTTCCTGCAGCAGACAAGGGTATTGGAGTAAGGGCGGATAGATATGTTTTTCCCTCATATCCATTATAATAAAAGCGGCAATTGACAGATATACCTTTACAGCCCGGCAAAGATACATGTGCAAACACTTTATTACGCAACCCTATGTAAGTAACAGGTTTGCCATTCTCGTCCTTCCATTCTAAACTTTTGAACTTGGGATAGGATACGGTTATCTTAACCATACCTTTGCCTTTGGGTGAGCCTGGTTTATGAACATAAGCATATACAGAGTACGTACCTTCTTTAGTAAAATAGGTACGTGCAGGAGCTTCTGTCAACCCTTTTGCAATCACACGATTGCCATGACAGACATCCCACTTGACACCAGTCCCCCGCATACTTCCTGCCGTAAGTGACGTAGTGAATAGGAGTTCTTCTTGGTCGTAGGGGGTTATGGTTATCTCCCTCTTACCATTTACAAGAACATTGTTTACCTGTACCGCTGCCGGAACACGTTTGTTCTGACTCTTCTCGTCCTCCTGCGGCAAATGCTTCCAATCTTCTTCTGTAAAGATCGGGCTCTTATGTGCCGTACTGTTTGCCTTACGTGGTGAAGAAGAAGGCTTTACTACAACCTGTTGGCCAGATGTCTGGATATTAATTCTACCACCTCCAGCTTTACAAGTACCAGAACTCTTGACCGTTAGGGGATACATCTTACCCTTTATGGCAATCTTATTATACGTGTTACTCCAAACGATATTCGGAGAACAAGGACCATTATTCTTTGCTGCACAGCTTCCAAAATTTAAGGACTTTATATCCTTGTCTTGATCTGTAGCAACAAGTTTTCTTGCACCGTTACAGTAAATCTTCTGCTGGCTGGTAACACGGAAAGTTCCTGGTTTGGAACCTTTGTCACATGTACAGATTGCACTATCTGCAACAATCTCCTCACTGTTCCCAGTCTGTTTACGATTACGATCTGCTGAAGTATTTTTGCCTGTTTCCATTCTTCTTTATTGAAAGGTTAGACTTATTTCAATATCCTTAAGTATCTGCTCCCACCCCTTGACAGTATAATGACTATATACAGTTTGAGGACCTTCTGTAAGGTTGGTTGTCTTCACAATACAATGTTGTTCTATAGATGTTATATCTTCTATTTGAGCCTCACCAAGGAGGGAAATCTTTTCAAGCTGTACTTCATTCTTTCTCAAGTTAGCATTTCCAACAATGTGTAGCGATATTCCTTCTTCTGTGTCCTCAAAGGAACAATCTTGTGAGAAGAGAAGTGGTACTCCCAAGGCTATATCTTCGTGCTCTCTGCGTCCTTTCCCTTCTGTGAACTCTATGCCTGACCAGTCAGCTTCCATCCACTCTGAAAATACATAATATCTCTTCATCATATTAAGCAGAAGCCCCTTGTCATGAACCCTGTCTGTCAACAATTGTAATTCCTTTTCAACCCATTCTCCTTTATAATTGGCACGCAAAAGAAAAAGCCTATCATCCCATCGTTTACAGAGTTCGTCATGGTCTGAAATCCCAATACATCTCCCCCTGCTGTCCAATTCCATACATATCGGGTTAAGAGTAGACTCTATATCATGCACAAATGCTGTCGTGGCATCATCTTCATCTGCAAAGGCATGTAGATACACTACAGCTTTGACTTTGCTGTCTTTAGAAAGAGGAACAAATTCTATAAAAGCCTCACATTTTGTTTCACTTACCCCGTCTGGCATAACTTCTGTTCTAACTCCATGAACCTTGCATGAGCCTGTCGGTACTTTAAAAGGAATATACATCGTTTAGAACAAGTTTACTTTTTCAGAACTCTGGATATTAACTTTCTTTGGAGAAGAAAGGTCGAGGTCCTCCATCGTACTGTCAATGTTGATTTTCTCTGCTGTCTCCGATATTGTAGATGCCTGAAGATTATGTTCTTCTGTGACCTGTACATTAGCATCATTAGCAGATAGGACATAACTGTCTGCTGCTATCTCTGTGAGGGATTCACCTGCTTGTATAGACGTACTTTCTCCAGAGACACTGGTAATATCCTGCTCCGCATTCATATTGATGGATTCCTCCGCAAGGATATTGGCATTCTTGCAGTTCACGGTAAAAGTCTCTCCTGCATTGATAGTAATATTTCGCTTTGCATTGATGATGATGTCATCTCCAACAGAGTCAATATGAATGGAATTGCCCTTTATGTCTTTAATGGTAATTCCAAGTGACGATAGTGAATCGTTCAACTTTATAGTATGCCCACTACGAGTTGTGAGACTCTTCATGTGATTTCCTTCGAGACCGCCACCACCTGTTGTTCCGTTAAACAGGCTACCCATAACGTATGGTCTTGCAGGGTCACCATGTCGGAAGCCGAGGAGGACTTGGTCGCCTACCTCTGGGATAAATACAAATCCGCGGTTGCTCTTTACGTCACTACTGCTACCACCATCAGGTGTCATCACACGCACCCAACCTGTCTGCATACCATCTGTCTGCCAGTTCATACGTACACGCACACGGCCCTTACCCTGTGGGTCGGCATTGCTAAGCACGGTTGCCATCTGTGTTTCAGCTAATGGCATACGCACCTTTGGACTTGGCAGTGCCTTTATTGTAGCAGGGATAGCCTTAAAGCGGTTTTTGTAGTAGCTGCCTTGGCTCACCTCGTGGGTTATCTCGATAATGATAAAGTTACCCAAGCTCTCTTCTGATAGGTCTCCTACCCGTTTCAAGAATGAACTGTAGAGACTTATAACGGAACCTACACGCAGGGTTGGCA
>NZ_JACD01000016.1:0-94656 GCF_000517825.1 Prevotella sp. ICM33 | reverse complement strand
GTAGTGAACTCGTTTTTAGCCGCACTAATCTTTCCATCATTAGCAAAAGTGATGGTTGACTTTAAATTACCAGCAAGGTTCTCCTGCCCAATAGAAAGTAACTTTACCTGCTTTACGTTTGAAGTTCCTTTGATGGTAAAACGGAGCAAACCACCAACATTGTATGCAATGAATGGTTTTCCACGCTGTGGAATGATACCAACAGATACATTTGCCTTTGGATCAAATGTTCCTGCTACCGCCTGCTGATTCTTTGGGAAAGTATATTGGTATTCAGCTGTTACGTTGTTCTTTTGAAGAATTTTAGCATCTTCCTGATAAGGATACATCATGAAGTAGGGGTTTTGTTGATCAGCTGCTTGTCCCCAAAAGATGACGTTACTACCTGTTGATGATGTCTTAAATGGTAGACTCTTATTACCTGGTGCACTATAGTAACCAATACCAATCTGGTCGTTTGTTTGCCAAGTTACGGTTGAGCCGTCTGTGCCAAGTACTGTACGTGTAACAGGCTGTGAAGATCCTGCAATAAAGCTCATCTCAACCAGTTTCTCGCTGGTTGCCTCAGTGCTATCAAAGTCGTCTTGTGAGCATGATGCTGTGGTGAGAGCAAGTCCTAAACACAGCAAGTATGTCTTAAAATTTTTCATATTGTTCTTTTTGATTTTATTCGTTTTTGTGATAAGTTTAATCTTTTTTGATTAGAATGGTGAGTCGTCATCAGTACCATCATCAACTACAGGAGTAGGGTTGTTACTATTAGTAAAGCCCTCGTGTTGAGTACCATGTGCACTATCCATTAAGAAATCACCTTCAGTCTCCATTTTCACCAGAAGAGTGGATGGTCTTTGATATTCTTTCTTCATTTTTGTCTTGTTTTATTATCCTAATTACGCTTATAGATGTCGTAAACCCTTTGGATTCTTTGTTATCCTTAAAGAACTTTGTTAAAATAGTCGTACTTAGTTCTCATTCTAAATACTTCTGTCAAATAACACCGTAGGGTTATGACATCACAAATGTGTATTCGGTTGTTATACTTCTTTTACCTGATCTTAAAAACTTGTTGTCAAGCTCTTTATCTATTTTTTAACGGAGTGCAAAGTTAGCAATTCTTCTGTAAATAGCAGATAGTCAGCTTGGAAAGTTTTTAAAACAAAAACATAATTAACATATAAATCGTGATAGAGTTGTAGTAGTTTGCTTTTGTTAACAGTTTAATGATGGTTTATTGTCCTCTAATATGGCTTTTATTATATGAATGACTCGAATATGCTGTATAATCTTTTTTACCTAAATACTTGACTTAAATCATGTTGATTCGATTGTCATAGAACAAAGTGTTGTGCACAAAATGCACATCCATTTAGTTTTGAACTTGTGAGAGTTGAGGAAAATATGTATCTTTGCATGACTCTTATTATAAAAGATAACATTATTTTATGCGAGATCTTTCAGATGCCGAATTGGCACAGCTTATAGACAAAGATATATTTCTTCATATTTCAACAGCAGCTGATAAACTTGGATTAGAATGCTATGTCGTAGGTGGTTACGTTCGTGATTTGTTTTTGGAACGTCCGTCAAATGACATTGATGTCGTTGTTGTTGGGAGTGGTATTCAGGTTGCAAGTGAATTGAAAGCCATCTTAGGAAAGAAGGCTCATTTGTCTGTTTTCCGTAATTTTGGAACTGCACAGGTAAAGTATAAGAATATAGAGGTGGAATTTGTTGGTGCACGAAAGGAAAGTTATAGCCACGACAGTAGGAAACCAATAGTTGAAGACGGTACATTAGAAGATGATCAGAACCGTCGTGACTTTACGATTAATGCGATGGCGGTGTGTTTGAATAAAGCGCGTTTCGGAGAATTGGTAGACCCATTTGGAGGCATTGATGACCTTTGGGATGGTATTATCCGTACACCACTTGATCCAGATGTAACCTTCTCAGATGATCCATTGCGTATGATGCGTTGTGTACGTTTTGCTACACAGCTTAACTTCTTCATAGAAGACGAGACCTTCGAAGCTTTGGAGCGTAATGCAGAACGAATCAAGATTATTAGTGGAGAGCGTATTGAGGAAGAGTTAAATAAGATAATGATGACGGCAACACCAAGCAAGGGCTTTATAGAGTTGTATCGTTGTGGACTCTTACAGCTTATACTGCCAGAGCTTGTAGCACTTGACGTTGTAGACACAAGAAATGGACGTGCACATAAGAATAACTTCTATCACACCTTAGAGGTGTTGGATAATATTTGCAAGCATACGGATAATCTATGGTTGCGGTGGTCGGCATTGTTGCATGATGTCGGTAAGGCTAAGTGTAAACGTTGGGATGCAACAGTAGGATGGACCTTTCATAACCACAACTTTGTGGGTGCAAAGATGGTCCCAACTATCTTCCGTCGTCTTAAACTCCCGATGGATAGCAAGATGAAGTATGTGCAGAAACAAGTTGATTTACACATGCGTCCGATTGCTATTGCTGATGAGGAGGTAACTGATTCTGCTGTACGTCGCTTGATGAATGATGCAGGTGATGACATAGATGACTTGATGACACTCTGTGAGGCTGATATAACAAGTAAGAATGCAGTTCGAAAACAACGCTTCTTGGATAATTTCCGTATTGTTCGTGAGAAACTAAAGGACTTAAAAGATCGTGATTATAAGCGTCTTTTACAACCTTGTGTTGATGGAAACGAGATTATGGAGATGTTTAATTTGAAACCAAGTAGGGAGGTCGGTTTATTAAAACAAACACTGAAAGATGCCGTCCTTGACAATAGAGTTCCTAATGAACGTGAACCACTTTTAGCTTTATTGAGAGAAAAGGCAGAGGAACTCGGTTTGATATAGCCAATTATTGTTAAAAAAGAGGCCATAAACAGAGTTGGATTAAATAATAATATGTAAATTTGCACACTGAAAACTATAATGATATAACATAGTTTTCAGTGTGCTTTGCTTTCATAGTAAATTAACTTACTGTATGCAGGTTAAACTTTAGTTTGTCCTGTTGAATTAAGATAAACAAAGAATATATATTAAATAAGTATGAAGAAAAAAAGTATCTTATTGTCTGCTATAGCAGCAATGGTCTTGTTACTTACCAGTTGTGGTGGAGGAAAACAAAGCCTTCCAACAAGCGATGAGTATCCAGTAATTACAATTGGTGCAGCCAATGCACAGTTGAAGACGACATTCCCAGCAACCATTAAGGGTGTGCAGGATGTTGAGGTACGTCCAAAAGTTAGTGGTTTTATCACAAAACTTTATGTACATGAAGGTGAGTATGTTCGTGCAGGACAGGTGCTCTTCGTGGTAGATAACTCTACTTATCAGGCTGCTGTTCGTCAGGCTGAAGCACAAGTCGTATCAGCACAGAGTGGTGTTGCAGGCGCTCAGGCTCGTGTTGTTCAGGCTAATGCAAGTCTGAATTCAGCCAATGCGCAGGCTGCAACTTCACGATTGACTTATAGTAACAGTAAGAACCTTTATAATAATAAGGTAATAGGTGAGTACGAGTTGGAATCAGCAAAGAATGCGTATGAGACTGCCCAGGCTGCTGTTAGCCAAGCACAGAGTGGCGTAGCATCTGCTAATGCAGCAGTAACTCAGGCACATGCTGCTGTTCGTCAGGCTCAGGCAATGCTCGCAACAGCTAAAGATAACCTCGGTTTCTGCTATGTGAAGAGTCCAGCATCGGGTTATGTTGGTAGTCTTCCTTATAAGGAGGGTGCTTTGGTTAGCGCATCTTCAGCACAGCCTGTTACCACAGTGAGCAACACTTCTTCTATAGAAGTCTACTTCTCAATGACAGAGTCAGATGTCTTAAAGCTCAGCCGTACTAATAATGGTTTGAATAATGCTATCAAGTCTTTCCCAAGTGTAAGTTTGATGTTAGCTGATGGTACAATTTATAACCATGAAGGTGTAGTTGTTAAAACCAGTGGTATTATAGATGCAACAACTGGTACAGTAAGTGTTATTGCACGTTTTCCTAATCCAGAACACTTGTTGAAGAGCGGTGGTAGCGGTCAGATTGTTATTGCAAAGAATAATAACCGTGCTTTGTTGGTACCACAGGAAGCTACTGTACAGGTTCAAGATAAGATCTTTGTATATAAGGTTGATGGTGATAGTAAGGTACATTATACAGAGATAACTGTCGACCCACAGAATGATGGCATCAATTATATTGTTACAAGTGGTCTTAAAATGGGCGACCGTATTGTGAGCAAGGGCCTTTCAAGTCTTGAGGATGGCGCAAAGATAACAGCACTTACACCTGCAGAGTATGATAAAGCCATTGAGAAATCAGAGAAACTGGGCGAGAACCAAGGTTCAGCATCAGGCTTCCTCAAAGCTATGAAGGGAGAAGATAAGTAAGTGATGGGTGATAGGTGTTGAATGATGGGTGATGATGAATTGCTTAACTCATTCGACATTTATAAACCCTAAATAAAGAATTAGGTATTATGACATTTACGAATTTTATCAAACGACCGGTATTGTCAACGGTTATATCAATCTTCTTTGTACTCTTGGGTATCATTGGATTGATATCACTGCCTATTGAACAATATCCGAATATTGCACCTCCTACGATTTCTATTCAGACATTTTATCAAGGAGCTGATGCACAGACCGTATTAAATTCAGTTATTACACCATTGGAGGAGAGTATCAATGGTGTTGAGAACATGACTTATATGGAGTCAACAGCAACCAATGCTGGTATGGCAATGATTACTGTTTACTTCAAGCAGGGTGCTGATCCTAACATGGCAGCAGTCAATGTACAGAACCGTGTGTCACAAGCACAGGCGTTGTTGCCTGCTGAGGTAACACGTGCGGGTGTGACGGTGTCAAAGCGTCAGAGCTCAAATGTTGTTATGTATTCATTGACAACAGATGACGGACGATATGATGATGAGTTCTTGACGAACTATAACAATATCAATATCGTGCCAATGTTGAAGCGTATCAATGGTGTCGGTGACGTACACATACCGGGTATGAAGACCTACTCTATGCGTATCTGGCTGTATCCAGATAAGATGAAGCAGCATAAACTTGTCCCATCAGATGTATCTATGGCTTTGGCAGAGCAGAATATTGAGGCTGCGCCGGGTTCATTTGGTGAGCAGAGCAATCAGAAGTTTGAGTATACCATGCGTTATAAGGGACGTCTAAAGACTCCAGAGGAGTATGGCAATATCATTATTTCAAGCAATACCAATGGTCAAACTGTTCACTTGCGTGATGTAGCAAAGGTTGAGTTGGGTGGTCTGATGTATTCAGTTATGATGAAGAACAACAGCCGTCCTGCTGTTATTGGTATGGTAAACCAGGTCGCTGGTTCAAATGCTACACAGATTGCAGATGATGTGAAGACTGCCTTGGCTGATGCTCAGAAGCAGATGCCGCCGGGCATGAAAGTTACAATTGAGCAGGATGTAACAGAGTTCCTCTTTGCTTCAATCGAAGAGGTTGTCTTTACATTGTTTATAACTCTTTTATTGGTATTTTTCGTTGTGTATATCTTCTTGCAGGACATTCGTTCAACGTTAATTCCAATGATAGCAGTACCAGTGGCATTGATAGGTACCTTCTTCTTCCTTTGGGTATTTGGTTTCTCTATCAACTTGCTAACCCTTTCGGCGTTGTTGTTGGCGATTGCGATTGTAGTCGATGATGCCATCGTGGTCGTTGAGGCTGTACATGCAAAACTCGACTTAGGTTATAAGAGCGCTATGACAGCAGCTATTGATGCAATGAACGAAATCTCTGGTGCTATTATCTCTATTACTTTGGTGATGTCAGCTGTGTTTGTTCCTGTATCCTTTATTGGTGGAACCTCTGGTACATTCTATCGTGAGTTCGGTGTGACGATGGCTGTGTCTATCGTTATCTCTGCTTTGAACGCTTTGACATTGTCTCCTGCGCTTTGTGCTATCTTCTTGAAGCCACATAGTAAGGACGAGCATAAGAAGTTGTCACGTGTTGACCGTTTCCACATGGCTTTCAATACGCAGTATGACAAGATAAACACAAAGTATCAGAAGGTTGTTGAGAAGATCATCAACCATCGTTGGATTTCCAGTCTTGCGGTTATATTAGGTATTGTTGCACTTGTTGTAACAATGAAATTCACGCAGACTGGTCTTGTTCCAAATGAGGATACAGGTACGTTGTTTGCAATGATTAGTTTGCCACCGGGTACATCACAGGTAGAGACCCAAAAGGTAACTGATCAAGTTGATAAGATGTTGGCAAGTAACCCATATATCGAACGTCGTGAGCAAATTGTTGGTTACAACTTCATGGCAGGACAGGGTTCTAACCAGTCAACCTTTATTATCAAGTTAAAACCATTTGCCGAGCGTAAGTATGGAATGATAGATCGCATTAAGTCTGTCTTTGATGGCGCAGGTATAGCCGGTTTGTTCATCGACCCTACATCATCTAATATGATTTTGGGTATGATTTACAAGCAGACAGCAAGTATCAAGGGTGCACAGATTATTGCTTTTGGATCACCAATGATTCCTGGTTATGGACTCACAAATGGTGTGTCTTTCGTGTTGCAGGATAAGACGGGTGGCGACCTTAATAAGTTCTATAAGGTAGCACAGGACTATTTGGCTGCATTGAACAAGCGACCAGAGTTTAGCCGAGCACTTACCACCTACAACCCTAACTATCCACAGTATATGGTTGATGTTGATGTGGCAAAGGCAAAACAGGCAGGTACATCACCAGCTGCAATTCTCTCAGTATTGCAGGGATATTATGGTGGTATGTATGCTTCAAACTTCAACGCTTATGGTAAGCTCTTCCGTGTTATGATTCAAGGTACGGTTGAGAGTCGTATGAGTGAGAGTGGACTGACGAATATCTATGTAAGAACGGCTGGTGGAATGGCACCTGTAAGCGAGTTCTGTACTTTGAAGCGTGTCTATGGTCCATCAAATATCACTCGTTTCAACCTCTTTACCTCTATCGCAATCAATGCTACACCAGCTGATGGTTACTCTTCTGGTCAGGCTATTCAGGCTGCAGAGGAGGTTGCAAAACAAGTATTGCCACAGGGTTATGGTTATGAGTTCTCTGGTCTGACTCGTTCAGAGAAGGAGGCATCTAACTCTACCGCAATGATTTTTGTTCTTTGTATCGTATTCGTTTACTTGATTTTGAGTGCTCAGTATGAGAGCTACATCCTTCCTTTGGCTGTAATTCTTTCTATTCCTATCGGTTTGTCTGGTGCATTTATCTTTACGTTAATCTTCGGACATAACAATGATATCTATATGCAGATTTCGCTGATTATGTTGATTGGTCTGTTGGCAAAGAATGCTATTCTTATTGTAGAGTTCGCTCTTGAGCGTCGTCGTACAGGTATGGCTATTAAGTATGCAGCAATCTTAGGTGCTGGTGCTCGTCTGCGTCCTATCCTTATGACCTCTCTTGCAATGATTATCGGTTTGTTACCATTGATGTTTGCAAGTGGTGTAGGTCGTAATGGTAACCAGACGTTGGGTGCTGCTGCTGTCGGTGGTATGCTTATCGGTACGCTCTGTCAGGTATTCGTTGTACCAGCTCTGTTCGCCTTCTTCCAGTACTTACAGGAGCGTGTTAAGCCTCTCGTATTTGAGGATGAGGCAAGCCGTGATGTAATCAAGGAACTCGAGCAGTTCTCAAAGGGACCTGCAACGGATTATAAGATTGAAGAGTAGACACTAATAAAGGAATAACAATGAAGAAATTAAATATAATCATCATAGCTCTTGCAGCCCTGTCACTGACAGGCTGTAAGAGTCTCTATGGCAATTACGAACGTCCAGATGTGAAGACGAACGGCATTGTGCGCGACCCTGTTGATGATAAGGCTGTGCTTGAGGGTGCTAACGACTTTGGTAATCTGCCATGGCGCAGTGTCTTTACTGACCCACATCTGCAGACTCTTATTGAGAAGGCACTTAATAATAATCCTGACTTGCTCAATGCTGCATTGAATGTTGATATTGCTGAGCAGCAGGTTAAAGCGGCTAAGTTGTCTTTTTTACCATCAGTCGTCTTTGCACCGACAGGAACTATTTCTCATTTCGGTACACATACATCATCTACACAGTCTTACTCACTTCCTGTCTCAGCAAGTTGGGAAATAGACCTCTTTGGTAAGTTGCGTTCTTCAAAGAAGGCTGCTCAGATGACGATGATTCAGGCACAAGACTATAAGGTTTATGCGCAGACTACGCTTATTAGTAGTGTCGCTAATCTTTATTATACCCTTTTAATGCTCGACCGTCAAAAGCAGATTGTCGATGATATGTTAGGTCTGACCAAGAATACTTGGGATGTGATGAAACTGCAGATGGAGTTTGGTCGTGCTCGTTCAACGAGTGTACAGAGTGCTGAGGCTGCTTTCTATAGTGTTCAGACACAGGCTGCAGATATCCGTCGTCAGATTCGTGAGACAGAGAATACGCTTAGCTTACTCCTTGGTGAGCCTGCTCAGACCATAGCACGTGGTAGTCTTGATAATCAGAGTCTGCCAGCTAACTTCGCAGGTGGTATTGGTGTACAGTTGTTGAGCAATCGTGCGGATGTTCATGCAAACGAAATGGCTTTGGCACAGTGCTTCTATAATGTTCAAACTGCTCGCAGCCGTTTCTATCCATCATTGACCATTTCTCCTACTGGAGCATGGACGAATGGTGGTGGTATGGTGAATCCAGGTAAACTCCTTTTGAGTGTTGTGGGTAGTCTTACACAGCCTATCTTTATGCGTGGTCAGCTGACTGCAGGTTTGCGTGTTGCCGAAGATAAGTACAAGCAGGCATACAACACCTGGCAGAATAGTATTCTTAAGGCTGGCTCAGAGGTGAGTAATGCACTTGTAGCCTACAATGCTGCTAATGAAAAGGAGCAGTTGCGTAAGCAGCAGATTGATGTCTTGAAGACGAATGTTGAGCATACACAGATGCTTTATACTCAGAGTTCAAGCACTTATCTTGAGGTTATTACCGCACAGCAGAGTCTGCTTAATGCTGAAATCTCACAGGTACAGGAGCAGTTCACAAAGCTTCAGTCGATTGTTAATCTGTACAAGGCCTTAGGTGGAGGTGCGAAGTAATTCATAATTCACAATTCATAATTCATAATTATGATTACTAATGTTAATTTATAATTCACAATTCATAATGTATAATTATGATTACTTCTAATTTACAATTCAGAATCATTCTGAGCAAAATTCTCATTAGTATGTCATAATTATGATTACCGACATAACTGATAAGGCTGTCCTTGAAGGTGATTGTTGGTAGATACTGAAAAATTAAATATTTAAGATTATGAGTAGCGAAATTAGTCCAAAAGCTGATATCTCTCCAAAGGCAAAGATTGGAGACGGCTGTAAGATATTCCCATTCGTATATATAGAGGATGATGTTGTCATTGGTGATAACTGTATTATCTTTCCCTTTGTGAGTATCTTGAATGGTACTCGTATGGGTAACGGAAATAAGATTCACCAAGGTTCAGTACTTGCTGCCTTGCCACAGGACTTTGAGTTCGTGGGCGAGAAGAGCGAACTGATTATAGGTGATAATAATATTATTCGAGAGAACGTTGTCATCAATCGTGCTACACATCGTGGTTGTAAGACAGTTCTTGGTTCAAACAACTTCTTGATGGAAGGTGCACATATCAGTCATGACACTGTTGTTGGTGACCGTTGTGTCTTTGGTTATGGCGCAAAGGTGGCTGGTGATTGTAACATTGGTACCGGTGCTCTTATCTCATCTAATGTTATTGAGAAAGCCAATACTCGTGTTGGTGAATATGCTGTGGTACAAGCTGGTACAACCTTCTCTAAGGACGTCCCTCCTTATATTATAGCTGGTGGCTCACCTATTGGTTTTAATGGTGTAAATACAACTGTAAGTAAGACTGCCGGGCTTGATGATAAGGTAATTAAGCATATTGCGAATGCTTATCGTTTGTTGTTCCATGGTCAGACATCAGTTTTTGATGCTTGTATCCAGATTGAACAGCAGGTACCAGACTCACCTGCTATCCGTAGCATCCTCGAATTCGTGCGAGGTACAGAAGAAGGAATCATCAGTAAATTATAATTTTCATACCTATAAATTTTGATGATGGGAGAGCCAGCCGTGAGGTTGACTCTCCTTTCTTATTTTATTCATTTATTGATTTGGGTTAGACTGGTGCCTGACTTGTGCTTTAATTTTTGTAGATGAGGTATTGAAAAATCATGACACAAATTCGAATAAAATATCTAAAAACAAAGGTAAAAAGACGTGTAAAAATCAAGTTTGCAATCAACAGAGAATCAATTAGTTGTAAAGTTGTAAAGTAAAAGGTGCTTAATTGGACTTCAAAAGGGCGTTAGTTAGACCTCAAGAGGGCACCTCTTGCAGGTCAGTTAGGCATCTTTTAGAAGCCAAAAGAGCATGTATTGAGATTGTAAGACCAAGAAAAGTTATGACATTTCAGTAGGCTCTGTAGGCTTCTGGTAATGCATGTAACTCTCAACTGAACTTAAAGTAATTTGCTTTATAAGTAAGAAGGCGGAAGGTTTATACATTCGTCAAAATGAAATGGACGCATCAAAAGTACGTCCATTATGATTGATTTATATTTTCGTATTGGGTAGTTTTTCTATAAATATGAGTTTTTCTTTGATGGTAATATTAAGAATATAGAAATGTTAATACGATGCTGTGCAAGGGATTCCCAATGCAATGACACGATCACGGATAGCATCTAATTCTTCGTGTGTAGCCTTTTGTAGGTGTAGGTCGGGTGTTTCACGATCGATAGTGTAAATCATTACCTCACGTGGAGCAATCTCTTTGATTGTTTCAAGCCACGGTGCAACAAAGGCTTCAGTTGTGTTGTCAACATCATATCCGCCTTCAGTAGTCCCCTTCATAAACATTGTCTGGATAATTGCTTGTCCGTTGAAAGACTTGATATCTGCAATGATTCGGTTTACATCATAGGAAGGCTGCGTAGGGCGGTCTACCTTATTGATATATTCAGCATTGATGGTATCGAGTTTCAGAATGTTGTTGTCTACCTTTGCCAGCGCCTCATGAATCTTCGGACGATGGATGAACGTAGAGTTACTGAGGACAGAAATCTTTGCTTGTGGGCAATATTTGTTACGTAGACGGATTGTGTCGTCAATGATTTCATCAAAATGTGGGTGGGAGGTAGGCTCGCCATTACCTGCAAAAGTCAATACATCAGGGTGAATATTCTCTTGTTGCATCTCCTTTAACTTGGCTTCCAAAGCTTCCGCAACATGTTCACGAGTAGGGTGGGGCGTCTTTGTGCGGTGGTCTTTGTTGAAGCCACATTCACAATATATGCAGTCGAATGTGCATATCTTACCGTCTGCTGGCATCAAGTTAATGCCTAAGGAAATACCTAAGCGGCGGCTGTGAACTGGTCCAAATATAGGGGATGGATAGATAATCGTGCTCATTGAATATTTATTTTATAACAACAAAGGTAAGTATTTTTGTTGAATGTTCTGTTGTTTCTTATAAAAGAAAAGAAGAAAAAGAGAATGAAATCTTAATGTAAGAGGGATGTTTTGATAAAGTTTCTCCACGTTTTAGCCTATCTTTTTTATCGTATTGTGGTCCTTCTCACCATTGTAAAATGTTTTTAGAACTTCTGAAAAGATATCATTTGGACTAATAGCATCAAATAATGTCATTGAAGATTTTAGCTTTAAAGCATCAACATAACTGCCCATAAGTTGTTCTATGTTTCTGTCTTTATGTGTCAGTAGGGTGCATGTTATCTCACGCAGTCGTTCATTCAAGCATGTGTTTGCAAGGAATGTACGAGCCTCGTCTGTATCTGCTAAGCCGTAATATTGTGAATAGGGACTATGTCCAAGTCCTTTCAGTTGTGGGAAGATAAACCATATCCAGTGTGAGGTTTTATGCCCTCGCTGCATTTCTTCCAACGCTCGTTGGTAGGTGTTGTCAGCATTCTGAGCCTTGATAAATCTTTCAATGTCGAAAGGGTCGGGAGCAAGTACTCCTATACTTTCTTCGAACTTATTGAGAATAGTGCGTAAGTATGGTGTTAGCAGTGCGTAACAATAGGTGGCAAGCTTTAGAGGAAGACCATAAAAAGCTTGTGCAATACTTCCGGTCATCGCTGCTATTGTGTCTGAATCACCGCCCAAGGATACTGCAATTCGTATTACGTCCTCAAAGTCCTCACCTTCTAAAAATGCCCAAATAGCTGCTGGAACAGTTTTCTGACAACTCATAGCATCGCAGACAATGGAGCGGAGATGGTCTAACTGCAGGTTTAAATTATATTTGAAATTTGCCTCCACATAAGCTTTTATCTCTGTTTTTGTTGCTCCAGTGCGTGCAAGATAGGTTGCGGAGGCAATTGCTTTGGCACCTTTTATACCTTCTGGATGATTATGAGTAACCTTTGCAGAGATAGTAGCAAGTCTTAAGGTTTCCTCTAAGTTCTGTGCATAGAAAGCAATAGGACTTACTCTCATAGCCGACCCATTTCCATAGCTGTTATAAGGTTTTGGTTGCTGATTGTATAGCCACCGCCTAAAACCACCACCATAACCAACGTAAGGATAGCGTCTACCTAAGTCTTGCATTCGCAGTACAAGTCCTTCTTCACTGTGTTCCTTGTCTTCTGTTAGCCATTCTGCAACAGCCAAAGTCATCACGGTGTCATCTGTAAACCGACTCATCGGTGTAAACAGATGAAAGTCTTTCTGCTTCTTGTTGTTGAACTCATATACTGAGCCGATGATATCTCCAATGATTGCTCCTAACATAGTTAAAACCTTTATTTGCTTAGTGTTTTGTGGCAGAAGCAATCGACTTAACTTCTCTTCTGCTTTCTTTAGACACTACTCTTATTTATACTTGGGCTTTTTATTGTCAAATCTACTTGTTAGATACAAAGATAAACAAAAAGTTGCATAGTAAGTAACCAATATGAATTATAATAAAAGTTATTCCTGTTTTAAGCGAAAAAAGACGGCTATCCGTTGTGGACAGCCGCCTTTCTAACTTATTATTAGTAAGATGTCTATTCTTTACTCTCACGCTTACGATCATTATGATCGAGCGTAATCTTACGCATACGAATGTTCTTTGGAGTTACCTCAACATACTCGTTGCCCTTGATGTACTCAAGACATTCCTCAAGACTCATCTCGGTTTTAGGGATAACGCGTGCCTTCTCGTCAGAACCAGATGCACGGACGTTGGTCAACTGCTTTGCCTTCGTAACGTTGATAACGAGGTCATTGTCGTGAACATGCTCGCCAACAACCTGTCCGCCATAAACTTCCTCACCTGAATCGATGAAGAACTTACCACGATCCTGCAACTTATCGATAGCGTATGCGTAGGCAGTACCAGCTTCCAATGCAATCATTGAACCATTTGTACGACGTACGATTTCGCCCTTGAATGGTTGATAATCTTTGAAACGGTGTGCCATGATAGCTTCACCCTGGCTGGCTGTTAAGACGTTGGTACGCAGACCAATGATACCACGTGATGGTATTTCAAAGGTGATGTTCACACGCTCACCCTCAGCATCCATACCGAGAAGGTCACCCTTACGACGAGTCACCATATCAATCATCTTACTTGAGAAATCTGTTGGTACGTTAATTGTCAACTCCTCAATAGGCTCACACTTCTGGCCATCAATCTCCTTATAGATAACCTGTGGCTGACCAACCTGCAACTCATAGCCCTCGCGACGCATTGTCTCAATGAGGACAGAGAGGTGAAGTACACCACGACCACTAACAATCCACTTATCCATAGAGTCCTCCATCGGACGCACACGAAGTGCAAGGTTCTTCTCAAGTTCCTTGTTCAGACGATCGCTAATGTGACGAGAGGTACAGAACTTACCTTCTTTTCCGAAGAAAGGAGAGTCGTTGATGGTGAAGAGCATACTCATAGTTGGCTCATCAACAGCGATTGGTGGCAGTGGTTCTGGATTCTCAAAATCAGCAATAGTATCACCAATCTCAAACTTCTCCAAACCAATTACGGCACATATGTCGCCTGAATCTACGGCATCAGTCTTCTTATGTCCCATACCCTCGAAGGTATGAAGCTCTTTAATCTTAGTGCGTTCCTGTGTTCCGTCGCGGTGACAGATTGTAATATTCTGTCCATCCTTCAATGTTCCACGGTGTACACGACCAACGGCGATACGTCCGGTGTAGCTTGAATAGTCCAAAGATGTAATCAGCATCTGTGGTGTTCCTTCAATCTGCTTAGGAGCAGGGATTGCCTCAATAATGAGGTCGAGCAGATATTCAATATTATCTGTTGGCTTCTTCCAATCCTCACTCATCCAGCCATTCTTAGCTGAACCATAGACAACAGGGAAGTTCAACTGATCTTCTGTAGCGTTAAGGTCGCACATGAGATCGAATACCATCTCATATACTTCTTCAGGACGACAGTTAGGTTTGTCTACCTTGTTGATAACAACAACTGGTTTCAAACCAAGCTGAAGGGCCTTTTGTAGCACAAAACGTGTCTGTGGCATAGGACCTTCAAAAGCGTCTACGAGCAACAGACAGCCGTCTGCCATGTTCAATACACGCTCAACCTCACCACCGAAGTCAGAGTGACCAGGCGTGTCGAGGATGTTGATTTTTACTCCTTTCCAATTAATACTTACATTCTTACTCAGAATTGTTATCCCTCGTTCGCGCTCCAAGTCATTAGAGTCGAGAACTTCTCCGCTGTTGTCTTGTCCGTCACGGAAAAGTTTTCCAGCGAGCATCATCTTGTCAACCAAGGTTGTCTTACCGTGGTCTACGTGCGCAATAACTGCGATGTTACGAATATCTTGCATTTAAATACCTTAAAAAGCTTACGCTAAATTTATGCTGCAAAATTACGAATAAAAAATGGAAAACGTTTGTGGTTCCAATAAAAAGTTGTAACTTTGCACAGCATTTTCGGAACGTCCGATGCATTTGATGTCGTAACCCGTTGTGATTAAGGCGGCTAACGACGGAAAGATGTAATTGCAAATCACATTAATCAAAACAAAATTATGTATTTAGACAAGACAAAGAAGGCAGAAATCTTCGCACAGTATGGTAAGGCACAGAGCACAACTGATACAGGTTCAGCTGAGAGCCAGATTGCTCTTTTCTCTTATCGTATCAAGCACTTGACCGAGCATGTAAAGAAGAATCGCAAGGACTACGTTACAACTCGTTCATTGACACAGCTCGTTGGTAAGCGTCGTGCATTGCTCGATTACCTCTACGATCGCGATATCGAGCGCTACCGTGCTATCATCAAGGCTTTGGGTCTCCGTAAGTAAGATTTCTGAAAGCAAAAAAATAAAAGGTAAGAAAGTTAAAGTTGGTTTATCCATGCTTTACTTTCTTACCTTTTTTCTTTGTCTCCTGCTACTATTCTATTTGTTCTTAAGAGATAGTATTGTTTCTTTTTCTATTTTATCTCAATATTCTAAGTATTAGTACGTCCGTGTAAGAGGGTTTTCTAATAGATTTTAGGAGACTTGAATTTTCTTTACATTACCTCCCGATGGCATAGTAGCATAATAGTAAAAAACAGTCTTTTTATGCACCTTTGTAACTCTTTTATATTGAGAATGTTACAGGGATGGTTTGCAAAAGGTGCTTAATAGGCTTACAAAAGGGCGTTAATAAGACTTCAAAAGGGCACCTTTTAGAAGCTAAAAGGGCGTTAATTCGAGTCCAATTAAGCCTTAATAAAAATCGATGCGCTGAAAAATATTTACAAAGAGATTGGTAATTACGGTATGATTTGCCTTAACAGAAAATCGGTCATCGCATATTATGAGATAATACACAATGACCGACTTGGCTTTTAATCTTTTTGTTGGAGTTTGAAAACTCAATAATATCCGTATTTGTTATACAGATAGTCTCTTTCCTATTTCTTAATCACTTTCTTACCATCAATGATATAGATGCCTGCAGGGAGCTCTTCCCAAGTTTTTGACAGGCGAATACCTTGTAGTGTAAAGATATTTTTTGCGGTATTTTTGTTGTAATTAATCGAATTGATTCCTGTAGGATTTAACTCATTGATGGTGTTGAAGACATTGCGTAGTACAAGTGGGTTCCATGTATCTTGTCGTTGTCCGTCTCGCTCAAGCTCTAAATGTATTTCGTATGAATGGTTAGGCTCTAACAGTGAAGCAGAGAATGTGATACGTGTTTGGGCTGCATTGTTGTCTGCATCACAAGGAAGATAAACATTATGAGCTGTTCCTAATTCAATCCACTTGTTACTTGTCAAATCGAGTAGACGATAATGGATTGGACCACGGTAGCCATTCTTAATCTGATAACCAGATACTTTAGAATGTACTTGCAGACTGATATTCTTTATCTTATTAAGTTGGAAGGTGCTGTAATTGGCGTATTCACCATCCGCATAGTAGTCGAGGAAAGTTAATTCAATATTTCCATTATTGACATAAGGTATTACTTCGATTTCGAAAGGCTCTTTCATGTCAATAGGTATCTCTACTTCAGTTCCTTTTCTATTGGCTTTTATTGATAGTTTGACGTCATATTTACCTCTTGGAAGATTCCCTAAACTTGGTTTGTTGTAATATAGTGGAAGCATATTAATGACAAAGGTAGTTCGTCCAAGACGTTGTGCAACAACGTTTGGAGTAAGTAGATAACCATTATATTCTTTCTTTGTCTCTTGATTTGTAAGTGTCATCACAAGCTCACCACGCACCTCTTCACGTCCAGGGTTGTACATCGTGAAACTGAATGCACCTTTAAATCCAGAACCTTCATAGTAGGGTGCAAGTAGACTTGGAGCCTTCTCAATTACAACAATATCCTTAGGATTATTTGTGTTGATGTGAACAGCATCGGCTGTGAGTTTTACCTCTATTTCATTAGCATGATTGATTGGCTTCCAGTCACCGTGTTCCTTCGTCTTGATATCGAGCATCTCAGAGAATACTGGTACCAAACGGTAGTTTCCGTCAGCAATACCCTTAAAGTTAATATCAGCAACATCAAATGACATGGCAGTAAAGATGGATGCCCATGTTTGGTCGCCAGCAGTTGAATCAAAGATTTTTACTCGTTCGTTCTTATCATTATAAAGGGCAAGTGCTACCTTTCCTGAGAATACGCCAAGTTCACCTTTAACTGAACTATATGAGCCTAACCTCTCAATCTTTGCACTGAAGCTTTCAGAACGGCTTGCCTCTGTCTTGTCCATAGTGAATGAAGTGGTGGTTCTTGCGTCCAATCCACGCTCGATATCCTTAAAAGGTACTGCCTTACCATCGTTAGGATGGGCAAAGACAACTGAGATATCGTCCCAGAATGTTCCACTATTGAGGGCAAAGCCTGAAACATTAAGGGTTACTATGTTGATGTCGAAGTATCCGTCGTTTTCGCCTCCCCAGCCCCAGTTGGTGTGAATGAGCCCCTGCTCATCATATCCATCATAAACAAAGGCATGAGGTCCACCTACTACTAAGACTGGATACCCATCTGAGATTTCTTGCATCACCTCATTGAGGAAGTCATTGGCAGGAAGGAAGTTTTTGTCAAGATAACGTACGGTATAGTCGAACTTGTCTCGAAGTGCATTGCAGGCACGCTGTAAATTTGAGTCACTTCCTTTAATGTAGTATCTCATATGGACAGCCTTACCAATATCATACATCAATATGCCAACGGCTTGTCGAGATTGTTCCGTTCTCATATCATTAGTCGTGTTCTTCATCTCATCCCACCAATAAGTAGCGCTTTTCTTAGCATCATCACCTGTTGATGCTATATAATCTTGTGGTCGATTCTTAGGCCATTTGTTGTAGAACATCACCTGTGCTGTGGCTGTTGCAACACAGCCCGTAGGTGTATGCTGTCCATTACTTAGTGGGGTGTACTTATTGAAAGGGTCATACTGGCTCCACTTACAAGTAAGCAAGGGTTCTACTTTTCGTTTGATAGGACGCTGTGGGGTAGTAGCTGTAGCTTTAGAACGCACTTCTTTTACAACACGTTCATATTCCTTTAAGAACAGTTTGAAGTATGGAGGCTGATCGTTGGGATTTTCTGTCATCTTATCTCCATAACCCACGAGCTCGTTGAGTTTACTTTCTCCAGAGATAATAACGAATTTCTTGTTGTTTGGATTAGTAAAAATGTAATAAGCAGGTTGCTCATTCGCTTGTGATGAGCGGGTTTTTGGAGTATCGTTCGATAGCTTTGGATTGCTAATGTATTTGGTCGCTATACTCAAAGCTCGTGCTTTGGTGATGGGTTCTGCGTTAGCAAGTAGAATGTTAGTAAACACAGTTAGCACTAATAATAAAGTTCTTTTCATTTGTTTATCTTATTAGTCAAAATATTGGTTTGTTATATTTTATGTCAGGGTTGTGTAAGTTTGAGAACACTTAAAACAAATAGATTTAGTTTGTTTTATGACTTGAGACAGTTTAATCCTCCCATATCTCCTTTAGTGGAAGCATAACAAATTCACGCTCTTCCATAAGAGGGTGGGGAATGATAAGGTCTGGTTCATTGATATTTAGCTTGTCGTAAAGCAGGATGTCAATATCTATGATGCGGTCTGTATATTGTGCATTGATAGACTTTTTTACTCGTCCCATCTCTATTTCTATGGCTTGAGTAGTCTCTAATAACTGTCGGGGAGCAAGCGATGTGGAGACACATACACAGGCATTGAGGAAGAGATTAGGACTCTCAAACCCCCAAGGCTCCGTTTCATGAAAAGAAGATTGGCGCAAAACTGTGCCAATCTTTTTTTCTATCAATGCTATCGCCTCGTGCATAATAGCCTTTCTATTGCCAAGATTTGTGCCGAGGGATAAATAAACTATGTGCATATTAATCGTTGAGAATCAACAATGAGTCGCCGAAGCAACCAAACATATAACCATTCTTTACCGCTTTGTCATATGCTTCCATCACAAGATCATAACCTCCGAAGGCTGCTGTTTCCATCAATAAGGTTGAATATGGGTGATAGAAATTAACCAACATAGAGTCAGCAAAGCCAAAGTTGTATGGAGGAAAGATAAATTCATTGGTCCAGCCATCGTACTCTTTCAACATACCATCTGTACCAACGGCTGTCTCTGTAGCCTTAACAACACTTGCACCGACAGCGCACAGGCGATGTCCTGCCTGTTTAGCACCATTGGCAATACGACAAGCATCAGCATTGATGTGCATCTCTTCAGAATCCATCTTGTGCTTTGTAAGGTCTTCTACTTCAATGTCATGGAAGTTACCTAAGCCACAGTGCAAGGTGATGAATGCTTTCTTGATTCCCTTAATATCCATCATCTTCATCATGTGTTCAGAGAAGTGGATGTTTGTACCTGGTGCAGAGACTGCGCCTTCGTTCTTTGCAAAGACTGACTGGAAGTGTTCCATGTCGTCAGCTGTTGCGTGTGCAAACTCTTCTCCGTCCTCTTTTGGACGATTGTCAATGATGTAACGTGGTAATGGAGCTTCACCCAATGCAAACAACTCACGCTTAAATTCATCGTGAGGACAGTCGTAAAGGAAACGAAGTGTGCGACCACGAGAAGTCGTATTGTCAATAACCTCAGCCACCATCGTACCAGATTCATCAAAGAAAAGTTTGTTTCCGATACGAATCTTACGTGCAGGCTCAACCAATACGTCCCAAAGGCGCATCTCCTGATTCAACTCACGAAGGAGGAATACCTCAATCTTAGCATCAGTCTTCTCCTTTGTTCCATACAGACGAGCTGGGAAAACCTTAGTGTCATTGAAGATAAAAGCATCGCCCTCATCGAAGTAATTGAACACATCTTTGAAGCGGATGTAGTCTTCTTCCTTAGGTTCACCATTGATCTCACCCTTAAACATGTCAATCTTTCCTGACTTACGGTGTAACACCATCAGTCTACCTTCGTCACGACGTGTAACAGTAAAGGTCTGTGTACTGCCGTCAGTACGAGTCAGTACACGTTCAGATGAATGTGGATATAAGGCTACCTGCTCTTTTGGTAGGTTGAATTTAAACTGTGAAAGCTTCATATTTATTTATTGGGGAGTTTATTATTTTTCTATTGTTTGTTGCTGAAGCCATGCTTCAAACTGGTCATAATTGACGCAGTCTTCCACTCTTACGTCTCCAACACGTGTGCGGCGCAATGCTGTAAGATAGGCTCCGCTATTCACTGCTCGTCCAAGGTCGCGTGCCAATGCGCGGATATAAGTACCTTTACCGCAGACGACACGGATTGATAATTGCATCTTCTCTGCATCGAAGTCTAATACATCTATCTCATCAATGCGAATGTTCTTAGGTTTTAACGTGACATCCTTACCTTTTCTACGATAGTCGAAAGCACGCTTACCATCCACCTTTACAGCACTGTAAGTTGGTGGAATCTGCTCGATATCACCCACAAACTGAGGAAGTGTAGCGTTTATCAGTTCCCTTGTTATGTGTTCTGTTGGGAACGATTCATTCACCTCATGCTCCATATCGTAGCTTGGTGTGGTTGCTCCCAACTGTAGGGTCGCTGTATATTCCTTTGTATGCGTCTGCAAGGTTTCAATCTGTTTTGTCATCTTACCCGTAGCAAGGATGAGTACTCCTGTAGCCAAAGGGTCTAAAGTACCTGCATGACCAATCTTTACTTTTCCGTCATTCGCCTGTGTACAAAGGTAGCGTACGTGCGCTAATGCCTTGAAACTGGTGATTCCGTAGGGCTTGTCGATAGGGATGATTACTCCTTCTTTGAAGTTCATTAGGGCAATAAGTATATAAGATTAGTCAACCATATTCAGTGGAATATCACAGAGCAGCATTATAATAATGATAACACCAACGATGATACGATACCAACCGAACCACTTGAAACCATATTTTGCAAGGAAACTTACAAACCACTTCATTGCCAATAGCGCAACGATGAATGATACAACACAGCCTACAGCGAGCATTATAAGGTTATGAGCAGACGCCCATGCGCTGTCACCTTTTAATAAATCAAGTAGGTCGAGCAGTGTTGCACCAGCCATAGTAGGTACTGCAAGGAAGAATGAGAACTCTGCTGCACGCTTACGTGTCAATCCGTTTGCCATACCGCCAACGATAGTAGCCATAGAACGGCTTGTGCCAGGGATAACCGATAGGCACTGGAAAAGACCAATGCTAAAGGCACGCTTTTCTGTTACTTGATTCTCTTCTTTTCCCTTATTGAACAATTTATCACAATAAAGCATGAAGATACCACCCACAACGAGCATTATTGCTACAACCCAAACTGAGTCGAGCAGCCAGTCAAGTAAACCACTTTTCTTAGCTGCTAAGCCAATGATAACAGCTGGTAGGACACCAATGAACAATAACCAGTAGAAGCGGATTGGATGAATAATCTTCTTGAAAGTACAAGTTTCATCAGCAGGTACAGGTGTATGGTCGATATGGAAAAAGCGCTTCCAATATAAGCATACGACAGAGAGGATAGCACCAAACTGGATGATAAAGGTAAAGGCATGTACAAACTCGTCACCTGATGGTACACCTAAAAGATTTTGTGTAATAATCATGTGACCCGTAGATGACACAGGAAGGAACTCCGTCAGTCCTTCGATAATGGAGATAATAATCGTTTGTAAAAGTGTCATTATTCCTCCACTTCTTTAGTTTCTTTCGGCTGATAGAGGATAGCACCAATGATAGAGATAAAACCAATGAAGGTAACAATAGGCGCTACCTTGATGTGACGGGCGCTGAAGATGTCTGGATCAAATACGGTTTCAGTAGATGTTCCACCACTCATAAGGATAAAGCCGAGAATAACAACGGCTACACCTATAGCCAACAAAATAAAGTTGGTCTTACCAAAAGCTAAATTTCTTTTGTCCATATTCTATTTTTTGAGGAGTTCAGGGGGCTGAGATTGAGAAGTTAAAAAGATGAGTTGGAATAATGAGTTTTTCTCTTTTCCATCTATAAGAATCTTTTACTCTCTTATCTTTTCCCCTTTTTACGGTTCCTTTTAAATCTTATATAAGTCACCTGCCTTCATACGCAGGAACTTGTTTACTGACAACCATGCGCAGAAGGTTGCAATAATCACACCAAAAGCTAACATTACGATTGCTGTGATAATCAATGCATCCCATGACAATAATTTCGTAATCTCTGGTTCCTTTTCGTACAGGAGGCATATTCCTATACCCAAGACTGCAATAGCCAATAGGGCAGAAACTAATCCTTCTAATACTGCACGGCGCAAGAATGGCGCACGGATAAAACTCCATGAACCACCAACAAGTTTCATCGTGTGGATTGAGAAACGATGTGCATAGATACTCAATCGGATAGTATTGTTAATCAGAGAGAATGAGATGATGGTGAGCAATACAGCAATAACCAATAACACCAAACTAATCTTACCCAATGTTTGGTTTACACTTTCTACCAAACTCTGTGGATAAGTGATGTCACTCACACCACGATAGGTACGCAATTGCTGAACAATATTGCGGATAGAGTCATTGTTAGCATAGTTAGCCTTCAACTGTACTTCTATCTCACCCGTAAACGGATTCTCACCTGCAAATTCGGCAGGGTTGGCACCTAATTCTTTAGTTCCATCCTTCAACGCCTGCTCTTTACTGATAAAGTTCAAGCTATTGATATAATGCAAGGTGCGAATACGCTCGCAGAGAGCAGTACTCTCTTCCGTATTCATATCGGGTTGGAGAATCATTGTGATAGTCAGATTCTCCTTTACATAAGAACTAAGATTGCGACTGGTAAAGCCTGTAAGTACAACTATACCAATCAGCATCAGTACCATAGCTGTACTGATACATAGTGTGACAACCTGCAGACTATGACGACTGCGGGCTTTGTTTCTTTTTTTTGCCATTTCTTTAATAAGGTATAATACACCAAAGTTGTTGCAAAGATACTGCAAAATAAGGTAACGACAAAGGAAATTATGCTTTATTTAGAGATAAAAGATGAAACTTGTGAGCATATTACTATGGAAGGGAAGGTAGGGGAGTTATGCTCGAAAGTTTAACCCAAATCGGTCATTAGACCACAAAATGTACATTCTTACGATACTATGGTGTTGTTTCCTAACATTTTTTCTTTTCTTATCGGCATCTTGTTAGTCTTTGTAACTTGACGTAGCCCGCTACGCCTGCGTTCCAAAGGCAAACAATCTGATCGATAATAAAACAAAATATGTTTAGGCTCTAATGACCGAATTGGGTTTAAAACAATTACGTTGTGTTTTTCCTTCAACCGCCATATAGGCATTTAATGTCTTTATTTTATGCATATTAAGTAGGCAAAGTTCAAAGGTGATCATTTTTCTGTTTTGTAATAAAAAACTCATGTTTGAAAATAAAAAGATGCTCTTTAAGGCTCTTAAAGACGCCTAATTGGCTTCTAAAAGGTGCCCTTTTGAGGTCTTATTAACGCCCTTTTGAAGTCCAATTAAGCACCTTTTACAATGTGGTTTTGTAACTATCTGATTTGTATTAAGTTACAAAGATGCTTAAAAAGGATGTTTTTTACCTTTTTAGATGAATATTTTAAGAAATAATGTAAATAATTTTCGCGGCTCTTAATACGGTGGGAATGCTGTTGTGTTTCTGCATAAAATATTCATAAAAGTATATGCTTTGCAATAAAATCATGCAAAATACGTTTAACATATATAGTTTTAACAAAATAAATTGCAAAACCTATGAAACGAATAGCTATTCTAATCGTATTAGTTACATCAACTTTGGTATCAATGGCACAGAATAAACCTGGTACATGGTCAGTGATACCGCATGTTGGAGTGTCAATTTCTTCTTTGTTAGGAGGGTCTGGTATTTACGAAGTTGCTGACAATGAGGTTGTTGAGGTTAAACCCTATGCGTCATTAGGCTTTATTGGCGGAGCAGATGTGATGTATCAAGCATCAGATGTTGTTGGCGTTTCAGCTGGTTTATCTTTTGTTCAAGCAGGTTGTAAGTTTAAAGATGGTGAAGGAAAGAACTCTGTAGTATATAATCGTAATTTGCGAATGGATTATGTTGCTATGCCGATTCTAATCCATAGTTATTTATTACCAGGATTCTCAGTAAAGGCAGGTGTAGAGCCAACTTGGTTGCTTGGTGCAAGAAGTCATGAAATACAACAGTGGTTTGATGTGGACAAGGAGAGTAGGAAGTCTAACTTCCACGAAGATGAGTTTACTATCGATATAAAGAATGGTATGCGTAAGTTTGGTCTTTCTATACCAGTTGGTGTAAGCTATGAGTACGAAAACGTTGTGTTAGGGGCATTATATCATGTGGGAGTCTTTAAGATTTACAAGGAAGGTGACTCTTCTCGTAGCAGCGTGTTTGAGGTGTCTGTAGGTTATAAATTAAATCTTTAAGACAAGGCTAAGGCTTTTCTTGTTTATTAAAGAAATAGGATAACCATGTAATATCGTTGTTCGTTGTCTTTCATTTCAGGAAGAAGTGGAAGACAACTAATTATATAGGTAAATTGCTTATAGTGGTTAAGATTTTCAGTAAATAGGGCTGTAATTTAAAAAAAATACCGTAAGTTTGCACATTATAATAAATATGATGAAACGGAATTTTTTAATCACATTATTTCTAATAGTGAGGTTGGGTGCTATTGCTCAAGTGAATCATCCTATCTCTGTTCGTAGTGATGAACGGCCGTCAATGGATAAGATTCAAGCGTATATTGATTCACTAAAATCGCTGAAGGATAGTGTGTTTACACGTAAGATGCCGAAAGTTCAACGCGGGCAGAGGCTTCGTCGGAATGATATGCGATTGTTTTTACCACTGACCTATTATGGTAATGTGGCAGAAAGACTGTTTACACGTGATAGAAAGGAAAGTCCAATTCTCTCAGAGTTGATGCACCTTTACTTGACACGTCCTGACCTTGTGGAGGGTACTGATCGTATGGTACAGCAACAGCAGACGAAATTAGATGATATTAAAGCACCAATACATCATGATCCTACATTGGTAGAGAAAGTGGCTGATCGTCCTGTTGAGCCAACAAATGTACCTGTAGATGTTTTGGTAAAGCGTCCTAATTTCTGGACGTTTAGTGGTGATTATGCTCTACAGTTCCTGCAGAATTACGTATCTGGAAACTGGTATAAAGGTGGCGAAAGCAATTATTCTGCTTTGGTTTCATTGGTCATGCAAGCTAATTATAATAATAAGCAGAAAGTGAAGTGGGAGAACCGTTTGGAATTAAAATATGGTATGCAGAGCAGTCGCTCCGACTCCCTACACAGTTTTAAGAGTACAGAGGACCTGATTCGTCTCACCTCTAAACTCGGTTTGCAGGCAACAAAGCGTTGGTATTATACGGTTCAGTTTATTGGCAATACGCAATTTAGCCATTCTTACCGTTCAAATGATCCAAAGATTTATTCAGCTTTTGCAGCTCCGTTGAACATAAACCTTTCTATCGGTATGGATTACTCGGTAGACTGGATGAACCATCGTTTGAAGGGTAACTTCCACTTGGCACCATTAGCTTATAATATGAAGTATACTCGTATGTTAGAGTTGACGCGTCGTTTGGGTATCAAGGATGGTAATCATTTCCTACATGACTTCGGTTCTGAGTTTACGGTTGATTTAGAATGGCAGTTGATGGAATCGCTTACTTGGAAGACACGCCTTTATGGCTATTCGACTTATAAGCGTACGGAGTTAGAATGGGAGAATACCTTTACCTTCCGCTTTAATCGCTATATATCAAGTCGTGTGTTTATCTATCCTCGTTTTGATGATGGTGTAAGTCGTGATGACCATTATGCCTTTTGGCAGTTGAAGGAGTTTGCTTCTATAGGCTTCCAGTATAGTTTCTAATTGAATGATGCAAGTTAAAAGGTATAGAGGCAGTTTCGTGGGTTCTATCATCAATATAACCTTAAACGTAGAGGAAGATGAACGTAGCGGAGTATCTAAAACTTGAAACGTAAATACTAACCATCCCCTTCTCGTACAGAGAGGGGGATAGTTTGTGTTATTATAACTGCATTTCTTTTACTTTTTTTATAATCAATAGACTTTGTGATTCAAGATTTTTATGTACATTTGCATCGTAATCAATATTAATACCGTTTTTATGTAGATTTTATTGAGCGCACATTTGTGAAGGAATCTAATTCTTTTAATAAGTTAATATCAAAAATAATAACAATAAAGACTAATCAATGAAGTATCATCAACGCATGTTTAGAACTTTAAGAAGGTTACCTTCTTTGGTGTTTCTGACAACTTTTATCTTGATGCTTTCGTGGAGTTCTCCTGCTTCTGCACAAGTAGCGGGTAAGAAATTCTCGATTTCGTTTAAGGATAAGAGTGTTGCTCAGATTTTGGATTTCATTTCTACAAAGGGAGACTACAAGATTAATTACTCTGACGATGTTAAGAACGACACGTTGCTTCTTACGATATCGTTTGAGGATGTAGACGAACTGAGTGCTGTGGAAAATCTATTGTCTCACTCATCTTTCGTCTATAATATTGATGGCAAGGTGATTGATGTGTTCAAGATGAAGAACGCAACACAAGGACAATACACGATTCGTGGCACAGTAAAAGACAAAGACGGATTGGGAGTGCCTTTTGCTATTGTGCAAATTAAGGGTACGTCGCAAGGTGTTACCGCTGATATTGACGGTAACTTCTCAATGCCTGTAGAGAAAGAGGAGGGGACGATTACTATCTCCAGCGTGGGCTATGATGCTAAAACGCTAAAGTATCATGCTGGTAAAGCTATGAACGTTATCCTGACTTCTTCAGCTATCGCAATGGGTGAGGTTACGGTTGTTGCCTATGGTAAGCGTAATACACGTGAGCAAGTGGGTGCTGTAGCTTCTGTAAAAGTTGAGGATTTGCAGAAGGCACCAACGGCAAGTATTGAGAACCTCTTGCAGGGTCGTATGGCTGGTGTAGATGTAACTAACCTCTCAGGTTCACCTGGTGGTGGTGGTTCTCGTATTACTATTCGTGGTTTTAGCTCTCTTAATCAGAAGGGTATCAATGATGGATCCCCTCTCTATGTGATTGATGGTATTCCTGTGTCAAGTACTGCAGGAGATGAAACAAGTGGTATCAACCCATTGTCAGGACTCGATCCTTCAAGTATTGAGTCTGTACAGGTACTTAAGGATGCTGCATCAGCGTCCCTCTATGGTTCACGTGCTGGTAATGGTGTTATCCTTATTACAACGAAGAAGGGTAAGTCTGGACGTTCTGAAGTGAGCTTTAATTTCTCACAGTCTCTTTCTTGGTTGCCAAGTACACCAATGCAAACCCTTGGTAAGGGTGAACGCGATATTGCGCTTCTTCTTGCAAAGAGTCAGAGAGGTGCACATTATGATTATATCACAGATAAGTTGATTTATCCAGGTTCTTATAAGGATTCCTATGGTTGGGATGCTGATAATGATGGTGCTTACGACTATTTGTGGCGTAATGGTAGGGTGTTAGACTCAGAACGTCGACTGCCAGGTATTGCACAAGATTCACTTAACACCTTCTATAATAACAGAACAAACTGGTGGAAGTATGCCTTCCGTGTCGGTAAGGTGACCAAGGCTGATATGTTGTTGGCTGGTGGTACTGACAATATTCGATATATGGTTAATGCTGGTGTCTATAATGAGACTGGTATTATGATTAGTTCTAACTTCCGTCGTTTTAGTTTGTTGAGTAATCTTGATTTCAATCTGTCAACAAAGTTGAGTGCTTTCACACGTATTAATCTTACATATGCTACGCAGAAATCTGGAGCAGGTGGAGGTCGTGTGCAGGGATTGACATTCGATCCGAAGCGTACATCAACTCTCTTGCCTGGTAAGGGTAGTACTGCTGAGCAAGTGGCATTGAGGCAATTGAGGGATATTGATAGGAACAACTCAAATTATAATGTTCGTTTGAGTGTCGGTTTGAACTATAACATCTTGAAGGGTCTGAAGTTCTCTTCTACTTATTCGCTTGACCATTACTTCACACGTGTGTACACGTTCACACCTGACTATTTGAAGTATGATAAGAAGTCTGAGGTTCAGGCTTCCAATATTGCAATGACGAATATTCAGACAGAGAATATTCTTACTTACAACTTGGCATTACCAAGTGAGCATAAGTTGGAGTTGATGGCTGGTATGACATATAACTATGACTTGTTGCAGAACTTAAGCGGTACTGCAAAGGGCGGTCCTACCAACTCTATTAAGTATGCAGGTGAGGGATGGCCTTCACTCTTCAATGATGGTGGAACAGTAAGAGCAGCACAGAGCTTCCTTACTAACCAGCAGGAACAGTCATTGCTTAGTTTCTTAGGTCGTGCTGCTTATAGCTATAAGAAGCGTTACATGGCTGAACTTTCTATCCGTGCAGATGGATCAAGTGTGTTCGGTAAGGATGTACGTTGGGGAACCTTCCCTTCTGTTGGTCTTGGTTGGGCATTCAGTGAAGAGCACTTCATGAAGAAGTTCTGGTGGTTAAGCTTCGGTAAACTTCGTGCTTCTTGGGGTAAGTCTGGACAGAAGTTCCAGGAGCCTTATTTGGCATTGGGTGTGATGGAGGAGAGTAACATCTTTAACGGGTCGTTAGGTCTTATCCCGCAATCTATGGCTAATAAGAAGTTGACTTGGGAGGAGAGTGACCAGTATGACCTCGGTCTTGACTTGCAGATGCTGGATTATCGTTTGAAACTCAAGCTCGATTATTACTATAAGTATTCAAGCAAGCTGTTGATGCAATCTTATCTTCCAGGTAATGTCTTCCTTGCTACAAATATGTGGGATAATGCATCTGCTATCTCTAACGAAGGTATCGAGTTCGAGGCTCAGTATGATGTTATCCGCAAGAAGAATTGGAACTGGAGCGTAGGCTTCAACCTTTCTCATAATAAGAACATGCTGCGTAAGACATACAATGGCGAAGACCTTAATGATAAAGTCTTAGGTCGTCCAGTCTATGGTATCTATACTTTCAAGGATGAGGGAATCGTTCAGAAGGAAGAAGATATCCCAATGTATCTTAATGCATCAGGTAAGCAGATTCCACTTTACTTCCAATCAATCAATAATCCATTGCGTGTGGGCGGAAGAAAGATTAAGGACCAGAACTATGATGGTGTGATCGATGATAAGGACCTCTATTATGCTGGTAGCACACTTCCTGCAGTTTATGGTGGTTTGAATAGCCACTTGGAGTGGAAGGGATTGAGCTTTGATGTACTCTTCAGCTATACCATTAGCCGTAAGGTTATGAATATGTATAAGAACAGTGCCTTCACCTTTACAAAGGACTTCGGTGTAATCATGAATTACTTCCATGCTGGTGACTTCTGGACAACAAGCAATAGAGATGCGAAGTATCCATCACTTGAGTTTGCTGATAAGGATTATGTAGGTCAGTTTGATGGTAACGTCGATTCTAACATTGAGAATATTAGTTTCCTACGACTCAAGCAGTTGGTTATTGGTTATCAGATACCTAAGAACTGGCTGAAGGGTTCATTCATCAAAGATGCTAATGTTTACCTCAGCGGAGAGAATTTGTTCTTGCTTACCAATTACTCAGGAGTAGACCCAGAAATTATTAATCCTTATTCTGGTAAGGACGATGGAACACAGTATCCATTGAATAGAAAGGTTACTTTGGGTCTCAACTTAAAATTCTAACAGAAATGAAGAAGATTATAATGCTCTCAATATGTGGTTGTCTTCTGTCCTCTTGCAGCCTTGACTTGCAGCCTGAGAACGGATTGACTTACAGCAACTCGTTCAATACAGAGAAAGAGTTGAATGCGACAACCACTTCTATTCAATACTATATCAACACCGTTGTTGGCAATAACTATGTTCTTTCAACAGCAGGTATGAAGGCTGACGAGATTCTTGATGGCAAGCAGTTACGCCAGTGGAATCCACGAACAGTAATAACAAGTGAGTATTCATGGAAGGGTCTTTACGACATTATCTTTGAATCAAATCTATTGCTTGATAATATAGATAAGACAAAAGACTTGGCTGAAGATCGTCGGAAGTATCATGTAGGACAAGCTGAATTCGCTCTTGGATTGTCTTATTTCCTTTTGGCACAACGTTATGGTGAGGCAATCATCACTGATAATTCTTCAGAGATAAAGCCTTACTCTCTCTCTTCACAGAGTGATGTGCTTAATGCTGCAATAGAACATGCAAAGAAAGCATTGGATATTCTGCCTACATGGGATAAGTTGACAGACTTGAATGGTGTTTCTATCACTAATCGTCAGACTGCTTCAAAGGGTACTGCTGCAGCCTTACTTGCACAGATTTATGCGTGGAAGGGTAGTGTGACAGAACTTTATAAGTTGCAGGGTAATGCGCAAGAAGATTATCAGAAGTCTATCGATTACTCAACACAGCTTATCGATGGTCAGGTAGGTAACTATCAGCTTTGCTCTTCACCAGAGGAACTCTGTACGTATCTGTCTAATGAGAAGTCTCCTAATCCAGAGGCAATCTTCAGTTTGTACTTTGATAAGACGCGCTCAGAGAATGTTGTTTCTCCTAATGAAGTGGCACAGAACTTTGTGAGCTGGCCTGTAAGAGAGGACCAGACATTAGCTGATTTACCATCAAGTAGTACCTATCAGCTTTATACTTCAACAATAGAAAGCTTGTTTCCTGATGCTTCTGACCAGCGTCTACAGTCATTTTTCTATCAGTGGGGTACCTCACATGAGGTAGATGGAACTGATTACGCTATTATGTATAAGTTCAGAAAAGCAATTATGGATGCCGATCAGTATTCTGCAAGTGGTAAGACTTACCGTACGGTAGATGCTGACTATGTTTACTGGCGTCTTGCTGATTTCTATCTGTTGAGAGCAGAGTGCTATCAGAAGTTAGGCAACGATGCAAAGGCTATCGCTGACCTTAATGTGATTCGTTCACGTGCTGGTGCACTTTCTTATCCATCAACCTACGATACAGAGGGACTGAAGAAGGCTATCTTCCTTGAAAGAGAGAAAGAGTTTATCGGTGAAAATGATGCACGTTATGCTGATGTCATTCGTAATGGATATGTGAAAGAAGAACTGCAAGGTAAGTTCCTTTTGCTGACCAATCAAGACATTCAAGGCGGTGCACTCTTCCTTCCACTTCCAAAGGATGCATGGCAGGATAAAGATGGACACGTTATTAATACCCAGTTGCGCCAGAAGCCATATTGGCAGGCTTATAACTAATAACGGGTTAGGAACGTTACAATAAATATATTGTTTGATATATGAAAAAGATTATATATATAATAGCTGTGTGTCTGACAATGGGAGTACTCTCCAGTTGTACCAAGTATAACTTTGATGACACAGGTCTTGCTAATGGTAAGCACGATATGACGATGTGGGAATACTTCAAAGGCGATAGCTATAACTGGGATTCTCTTTGCGTGATGACTGAGCGTGCAGGTTTAGTTTCTCTTTTCCAAGGTACAAGTCAGTATGGCAAGAACTTCACGTTCTTTGGTCCTACCAATCATAGTATCAATCGTTATCTCTATGATAATGGAATGACGAGAGTGTCTGATATTCCTGTTGCTGACTGTAAGAAGTTTATCTTAAATTGTGTTTTACCTAACAAGCGAGTGATGCTTGATGATTTTAAGGAAGGTGTTAAATCTTCTGATGCATCAACACCAATTGGTAAGGGTGGTGAGACTGTAGAGATGGCTTCAGGCAATCAGTTGTGGATTTACACGTTCCGTGAGGCTTACAACGGTGTGCCAGCTGCTGGACCTTTGCGTATCCACTTGGTCTCTCCTACGACAACTAAGACTTCTGACGTTGCTTCATGTAATATTGAAACAAACACAGGAGTGGTTCACTCACTTGTTTATGACTTCAACTTAACCGACTTTTAAAAATGAAAAAGATGAAGAAAGGAATCGCATTGCTATGCCTTATGGCCCTTACAATAGGTTTTATGGTATCATGTAGCAAAATGGATGTAGGCTATCTGAGAACAACTGGAGCATCTTTTACTCCCGATTCTCTTAATGCCTTCCATAACGTTGATGCAACGAGTGAGCGTGGTATCAATAAGTTACCATTCGTTTCAACACGTATCCAAGGTGTTGCAGGAACCAACCCTATCAATTATGAGTTGTTTGGGGTTAAGGCTGACAATCAGGAACAAGCACAGTTGTTTATGAAACTCTATAAGGAGGGCAAGATTTCTGTTACTGGTGGTCTGATTGTTGTCACACAAGAAGCTACGCAACAGTTGGCAAACGGCAGATATCGTCTTTCTCTTAAGGTGTATAATCAAGACCATGAGGTAGTCTTGGAAAACATCTTTAAGGTGGTAGTAACAGATGATGAGCTGCCTGTCGAGTAATTTCGATAAAGGTATATTGTAGATGTATATACTACGTTCAGCATTGACTTTAGGCGTATTCCTCTCATGTATTAAAAAGATAGATATGAATAATATCAATGCTGTAAGTAGGATACAATTTAATGAATAGATTGAATAAAATAATCCATTAAAAACAGATTAAATATGAAAAGAAGAAGATATATCTTACTGCTTGTATCTCTTTTGATGATGGCAGTACAGCTTCGTGCACAGCAGGGTACAGAAGCCGCAAATGGTATTAAGTTCTTTAAGGGAACTTTCAGTGAAGCTTTGGTAAAAGCTAAGCAAGAGAATAAAATTCTGTTTATTGACTTCTACGCAGTGTGGTGTGTTCCTTGTAAGAAGATGGCAAAGACAGTTTTCACACAAGAGGAAGTTGGAAAGTATTTCAATGAACACTTTATCAGTCTGCAGTTAGATGCAGAGAAGGGTGAGAATGTTGATATCGCTAAGAACTATAAGGTAGCAGCATATCCAACAGTAGCTTTCATTGCACCAGATGGTAAGGCCTTGTCTGTGAATACAGGTGCGATGGATAAGGATGAACTCATGGAGGCTGCTAAGATTGCAGCAGGTGAGAGTGTAAGTTTTGAGGAACTTTACAATAAGTACAAGGCTGATAACAACGACCTTGACGTTCAGCAACAACTTCTTCTCAAGGCACCATCATTTTTGCAGGCGCAGGAGGGTATGGATGCAGATAAGTGGGTAACCCGTCTACAGAAACTTTATAAGAACTATGTAGCTGCTAAGGCACCATTGAAGCTTATCAATGAGAATGACTATCGTATCATTCTAACATTGGAGGGTGATGAAGATAAGGAGCACAAGCAGTATATGATTGACCTTATGAACGACCACCTTGATGACTGGATGAAGAAACTTGGTAAGGCACCTGCCTACTACATTGTTGAGGCTAACGACATCTTTGCCGAGGATATGGCAAAAGATGGCAACGTAAAGTATAAAGACTATGTAGAGAAAGTTAAGAACCAGTATGCAAAGGCATACGAGGTTGTAGGCTTGACAGGTATTACTCCATACGAGAAAGCAAAGCTCTACTTTGATGCTCTCTACAACTTGTATAAGAATAAGGATGTAAATGGCTATGTGAAAGCTATGGAAACCTATTTTGGCAAGATGGAGAACAACCTCCGTTCAGCCGACTATGGTAAGGCAGCACAGAACCTCTACATGGCAGCAGGCAAGAGTCTGAAGGCTAAGGATCATGAGGTAGCTATCAAGTGGGCTGAGAAGGCTTTGTCACAGGAAGATGCTGTGATGGACCGTGTCAACTATATGGTAATGATAGGTGACTCTTATCGTGAATTGAAGAACTATACCAAGGCACGTGAATACTATAACCAGGCATTTGCTGAGACACTCCGTTTAGAGAATATGGAGATGCCACAGGCTATGTTGCAGGGTGCAATCAAGCAGAAGCTCTCTACGCTCGAACTCCTTGAAAAGTAAACAATGACTATGTTCAAGAATATCACTAAATGCCTATCGAGCGTGCCAGTGGCACTGCTCATAGGCTTTTTGTTTTTTCCCTTTAGTCCTGTCAATGCACAGATGAATGGATTGCGAAAGGGAAAACTGGCAAATGGGCTTACTTATTATATCTATAATGATGGTTCTGCTACTGGTGAGGCACAATACTACCTCTACCAGAATGTAGGTGCTATTTTGGAGAATGATGAGGAAATGGGATTGGCGCACGTGTTGGAGCATTTGGCTTTTAATACGACAGACCACTTCCCTAATGGTGTGATGAACTTCCTTCGCAGTAACAACCTCAATGACTTTGAGGCTTTCACAGGTGTTGATGATACGCGTTATGCCGTTCATAACGTACCAACCAATGATGCGAAGCTAAATGAGAATATGCTTTGGGTGCTCCGTGACTGGTGCCATGGCGTCAAGATGACTCCTAAAGACATTGAAAAGGAACGTGGTATTATCCTTGAGGAATGGCGTCATCGTTCGGGAGTAGACCGTCGTCTGACAGATGCCATTGCCCCTGTTGTTTATAATCATGCCGGTTATGCTACTCATAATGTGATTGGTTCACAGAAGATATTGGAGACCTTCCAGCAGAAGCAGGTAAAGCAGTTCTATGATAAGTGGTACCGTCCTAATATGCAGTTTATTGCTGTTATCGGTGATGTTGATGTCGACCAGATTGAAAAGAATATCCAGACAGTTTTCAAGACATTGCCAGCTAAGCAAGCCCCTGCTGTAAATCCACAGACAAGACAGATTCCTGACAATACCACACCGCTCTATATGCGTTTCATTGATCCAGAGAACAAGAGTGCTTCTTTTGGTCTTTATCAACGTTATGAGGTGAAGGGCAACGCTCCAGAAGAGGACCGAGTACGTCAGTTTATCTTCACTAAGTTCTTCAACACATTGGCTCCAAAGCGCTTTGTGATGTTGAAGAATGCTGATAAGGAGAGTTATATTGCCGCTGAGGTGAGTCTATCTCCTTTGGTAAGAAACTATTATCAGATGGCATGGGATATGGTTCCCTATCAGGGTAATGAACAGAAGGCGCTTCAGCAGATGTTAGCTGTACGTGATAACTTGCGCGACCAAGGCTTTACTGCTGCTGAGTTCAATACTGAGAAGGAGAAGATGTACAATGGAATGAAGGATGTTCTCGAAGCAAAGGGATTAGGTACACCAGACAATGCTTTAATGCTTTTCCGTCAGAACTTCCTCTATGATATTCCTGTACAAGACTTCCGCGGACAGATTAACCGTAACCTTGAGACTTTGGTTGAGTTAGAGGTTGAGGATATGAATGCTTGGATGAAGTCATTGCTTAATGATAATAACCTTGCTTTTGTCACTTATTCTAAGTCACAGAGTGAGATGAATATTACCGAGAATGACCTTATGGCTGCATTGAAGGAAAAGAGTTCATTCAGCGATATGGCTCATGCTGATGGTATGAAGCCTATCAGTCAGTTGATTGACTTCCCTCTGACAGGAGGAAAGATTGTTTCTGAAAAGCAGTTGAAGACTTTGCAGGCAAAGGAGTGGACACTCTCTAATGGTGCGAAAGTTCTTTATCGTTACGTTCCAGAACTGAGTGGTAAGTTCCTCTTTGCTGGTTCTGCAGAAGGTGGAAAGTCTATTGTTCCTGCACAAGAACTTGCCAACTATAATGCAATGCGTTCACTCTTGATGCAGTCAGGTGTATATAATTACAACCGAAATCAGTTGGCGCAGTGGCTACAGGGTAAGAATATCAATCTCTCCCTCTCATTGGAAGACTACAGTGATGGTATCGGTGGTAATGCACCTGTTGACAAGGCTGACGATTTCTTCAGCTATCTGTATTTGATTCTGTCACGTCAGAACTTCTCAAAGTCTGCCTTTGATAAGTATGTCCAGCGTAACCTCTATGTTTATGAGAATCGTGCAACAACAGGTATGGCTGCCGTACAGGATTCTATCCAGCAGTTGCTCTATCCAGTTAGTGCGATGAATCCACGTCAGGATGAGGCTTTCTTTAAGTCAGTTCAGTTTGATAAGTTACAGGAACAGTTCCAGGCACACCTTGGAGATGCATCACGTTTCACCTATTGTCTTATTGGTGACATTCCAGAAGCAAAGGCAAAAGAGTTGGTGCTTCGCTATATCGGTTCTCTCAAGGGTGAAGGTAAGCCTGTGAAGACTGCTATCCAGCCAATGGATTTCTCGTCATCTACGCCTGTTATCAAGCGCACTTTCGAGACTGAGACAGAAGGTGGTATGGCAGAGATTGAGATTTCATTTGCCAATAAGCAGAAACTGTCTGAGCGTGAGCAAGCTGCTTTGGAAGTGATGCGTGGACTCTTGGAGCGTCGTTATTTTGATGTATTGCGTGAGAAAGAGCACCTAACTTATACCGTAGGTGTACAGAGCAACTATACTTCACAGCCAGTAGCTGGCGAGAACCTTAACATTCATCTTTCTACTGCGAAAGAGAATGCTGACAAAGCTGTTAGCCTTGTTTATAGTATTCTTGATGATGTGAAGGCTGGCCGTTTCACTGCTGATGAGTTCAAGGCTGCAATGGTACCTTTGGCTGTTGATGAGGAACAATCAGGTGCAGCATCACAGTCAAACAGTGACCCATCAGTTTGGATGGCTTTATTGAACATCTATGCTGAGACTGGCAACGAGCTATCTCCAAATGATAATGCCGCTTCCGCACCAGTATTCAAGACCCTCACACCACAAGATATCACTGCTGTAGCTATGAAAGTGATGACAAATGCTAAGCAGCGTGAGATTATTGTCAAGCCTGCTGCGCAAGAAGGTAAGCATACTTTTAAGTAATTAATGGTAAGTAAATTTAATAAAACAGAGGTGTACCAAGAGTGCACCTCTGTTTTTTTGACTTTGTACATGATGTACTGAGACCGTTAATAGTCTATTCTATTATTATCCTATGACACAGAAAACCTTTTTCTTTTCATACTAACAAGCAAAAATATGTGTTTGAAAAATCATTACACATTTCCAAGTAAAGGCTCTATAAATAACGGCAAAAAGACGTCTAAAAGGTGGGTTTGTAACTTACAGGTAGTCAGTTAGTTGTAAAGTAACATAGAAAGATGTGCCTAATTGGACTTCAAAAGGGCGTTAGTTAGCCCTCAAAAGGGCACCTATTGCAAGTCAATTAGGCGTCTTTTAGAAGCCAAAAGAGCATGTTTTGGGTTTGAATCACATGAAAATGGTTTACAAATGTCGCTTTGTAAGGGGATAAATTGTTTGTGGACGACGAATAGACATAGTAACAGAAATTATTTTCTCTTGTGTCCAGCACTCCCCTCTCTCTCGGAGAGGGGTTGGGGGAGAGGTCTTTAATAATCCTCTTTATATTTATCCGTCTCAATATAGATATAAATCTTGTACTCAGGGAAAGCTGCACGCATATTCTTTTCGATGTCGTTAACCAACTGAGGTGCTTGCGCTTCGTATTCGCTTTTAACATCAATCTTTGCAGTGACAAGGATGTCATTAGGACCGAGGTGAATGGTCTTAACATTGATGAGGCGGTTGATTTCTGTTCTGTGGAATGTCTCTTTGATGCGAGTTAAATCCTTCTGCGTGACACTCTCACCAATAAGCAGACTGTAGAACTCACGTGCGAGGAAAAGAGCTGCTGCACAGAGGAGCACGCCAATCAGTACACCTGAAAGGGCATCATAGAATGGATTACCTGTAAAGTGGGTCAGAAGTGTACCTCCTAAGGCTATTAGCAGACCAATGACAGCACAACTATCTTCTGCAAAGATAATGAGAATTTCACTGTGACGGCTCTCTCGTAGGAAACGATAAAGTGACAGATTGTCCTTGTTCAGTTCCTTAATCTCCTTGAAGGCAACCCTTAGACTGACAGTTTCTACTAAGAGTCCGAAGGCCAGAATACCAATGACGAGCCATGTGTTCTCCAAGCTGTGTTCTGGGTGAAATAGCTTCTCAGCAGCTTCCATGATACCTAATGCACCACCGGCGAAGAACAACATCATTGCAACAACTAAGCTATAGAAATACTTAGCACGTGCCTGTCCGAACGGATGTTTATCTGATATCTTCGCTGTTGACTGTCGGTTGCCTACTAACAGTAGTATTTCATTGCCACAATCTACGATACTATGGATTGACTCATTCAACATAGCGGCTGAGCCAGACACAGCAAAACCAACAAACTTTGATATCGCTACCAAGATGTTTGCACCTAAGGCAGCGATAACACTCATCATTCCTCCACTTTTCTTTTCCTTTTCCATATCCTGTTTTAAGTTTTTTGATATTGGTATATGTTTACCAGATGTATTCTGTAACGTACTTACTATTTTCCTCTTTGTTATTTTTATTTAGTGTTGTCACCGTTTCTTCAATGCGTGTGGGACGTCCTTTCTTATCATACTCCGTTGTCAGTTGCGACTTGAAATCATACTCTTTCTTTATTGAACTGAAGCTATAGCTGCTAATATCTCCTTTCGGAATAACACCCATATAGCCCAAGCTGATGAAGGGGATGGGTATTCTTATGCCACTGCCATGCATCCACAAGAAATAGAAGTTGTGGCAGGTTGCCTTCTGCCCAGTCTCTCTGTAGCTGATATTAAATGGTTTATAAGGGAACATCTTCTCTCCCTTCCATTGGAGGTTGTAGGTTGTTCTGCCACAGATAACATTAGGTGTGTCACGACATACAAGTCTTCGTTTGTTATCGTAGGTGTATGTGTAGAACTGAGGAATGTCATTTGCTTCTACGATAAGTCCGTTTTTTACTATGTAATAGCTCTTGAAGAGTCTTTCTATCGGGTTCTGATTATGTTTCTTATGAATGAAAATCGTGTCACCGACGTAGGAGTAGGTGTAATCATCCAAGCTGTCTGTACCCACACGCTCTATGATGAGCTGTCCTTTTTTGTTGCAATAATAGGTGATAGTATCCTTACTCTTCTCCGCTTTCGTTGTTACGTCTTTGATAATCGTCAGATAACGATGCAGTTGTTCTCCGTGATAGTTTATCTCTTCGGCTATTCCAGGAGGAACAGACGAACATGAGAAAAACAAGCTAACAGCTATGATAGCTAATAAGAACAGTCTGATGTCTTTGTATAAGTCTTTCTTCATTTGTTCTTGATAGTTAAAGGAGTTTGTTTGTATATGCGGAGTTCTGCAATCTTGAATATGAGATAGTGGGTAGCAGTAAGGGACACATATTTCCTTTTCAGAGGGGAAACGAACTTCTTTAAGTCTTGTTCTTCTACAGTCAGCCTTACTTCTTTGCAGCCTTCTGTGCCTCTTTCACCATCTTCAGACGTTCCTCATAGATGGGACGCCACTTGTTAATCATTGCTTGAAGGTCCTTGCTTCTTTGTTCCAGTTCGCGGTATTCATCCGTGTTTGTTTCGTTGTTCTGGCTTTTTGTCAGCATCTGTTGCAGCATTAGTTTCTGCTGTTCGTCAGCCTTCTGAAGCTGTGCACCAAGCTTTTCAAGATTCTCCATAAATGCTAATGCACGGTCTATATGATTTTCTTTTTCCATCTTTTGGCTATCTTTTAATGTCTTTTTTATGTGTACAAAGTTACAGAAAAAGTTCAGTATGACCACCGCTTCCAAATTATTTTCACGAAGAAAAGATTTTCTTTTCATGAAAAAAAATATTTTTCTTCACGTAAATAAATATTTCTTTTTATTGGTGTCCGATAAAACTTTTTTGGAGTTATCTGTGTTAGATAAAATAGGCTTAAACTTATGATTTCATTAATTTATTTGGTTATTATAGGGCTTCCCTTGTCAAAATAAGCACATTTTATAATGCTTATAATTTAAAACTGAAAACCAAGCCCATGAATAAGTAAAACGGCTGCAACACCGATGGATAAAGGGATATAGAGCTTTCAGCTTATTTTTACCGGACAGCAATAATTTCTTTTCATGAAAATAATTCGCAGTTAGTTGTTTTCTTTCGAATCTTCGTACGTAAGACGGGATTTTATAGTATCTTTGCAAGTAGATAAAAGAATACATTTTAGATGGAAAAGAAGAAACAGATAGATTGCTTTCTACCGTATAGCACAACTGCAATGATGCAGTCACTTGCTGCGCAATTACACGAGTCAGGTGTGGTGAAGAGTATATACACATTATCAGCCGATGTCCCACCTACTGAGGCACTGCCTCAGTACACCCATCACCTGCAGGCAGGCAGCTTGCTTTCCCTTGCTACTATGCGCCTTATTGCGACAACAGCAACAGCCGATTATGCCCTGCTTTATTTGAAGCAAGGTCCTATCACGTTAGGTTATCATGCGCTTGAGCGTATGCTGCAGGTAGCTGAGGAGACTGGTGCAGCAATGGTTTATGCTGACCATTACTCTGTGGAAGCTGGCAAGACTGTGAAGCATCCTGTTACAGACTATCAGTTGGGTAGTATCCGTGATGACTTCGATTTTGGTTCTGTTGTACTTCTCAAGACAGAGTGTCTAAAGGAGTACGCAGCGAAAGAGGTGGCAAAGGATTATCAGTTTGCAGGTTGGTATGACCTTCGTCTTTTCTTAAGTCGTGTGGGAGAACTCTTTCATCTGAATGAATATCTCTATACAGAGGAAGAAGATGACCTACGTGCAAGTGGTGAGAAGCAGTTTGATTATGTGAATCCACGCAATCGTGAGGTACAGATTGAGATGGAACAGGCAGCAACGGCACATCTCTCTGCTATCAAAGCCTTGGTTGATACAACGCAATATGTACAGCCTGACTTCTCTGGTGAGGCTTTTCCGGTAGAGGCATCGGTGGTAATTCCTGTCTTTAATCGTGAGAAGACTGTGCGCGATGCGGTGGTTTCGGCCCTCTCACAGAAGACAGATTTTTCTTTTAACGTTATCGTTGTCGACAATCATTCTACAGATGGTACGACGGAGATACTGTCTTCTTTGGCTGCAGATGAACGCCTTGTGCATCTTATTCCTACACGTACAGACCTCGGTATAGGTGGCTGTTGGAACTATGCTATCAATGATGCGCATTGTGGTCGCTTTGCTGTTCAGTTGGATAGTGATGACCTTTATTCTTCAGAGAATACTTTGCAGACTATTGTCAATGCTTTCCACGAACAGAAGGCAGCGATGATAGTAGGCTCTTATCGTATGTGCGACTTCGATCTTAATACCCTTCCACCGGGCTTGATTAGCCATAATGAATGGACAGAGGATAATGGTTGCAACAACGCCTTACGTATTAATGGACTCGGTGCACCACGTGCTTTCTTCACTCCTTTGGTCCGTCAGCATCAATTCCCTAACACAAGTTATGGCGAAGACTATGCTATGGGATTGGCTTTCAGTCGTCGTTTCCGTATCGGACGAATCTATGATGAACTTTATCTTTGCCGTCGTTGGGGTGGAAATAGTGATGCCGTACTGAGCATTGACAAGGTAAATGCCAACAATCATTATAAAGATCAGCTGCGTACAGTTGAGATTTTAGCACGTCAGAAACAGAATCAAGATAGAGAGAAAGGGCTAACTGATTTTTTTCATAACCAGCTGAACCAATGGCAAGACGTTTCAAAACGTTTTGAAGAGTTGAAGGGTGTGCAGACGCGTGAGGTGGGTTCAGCCCTTGCGCAATTCAATCCTGCACGCTTGGTGAGTACAGGGGCGAAGATTGATAAGGCTACATTGGCTAAGCGACCTTGCTTTCTTTGTGAAAAGAATCGCCCAGTAGAGCAGATTGTTCTGCCTTTTGGAGAAGGTTTTGATATCCTTGTCAACCCTTTCCCAATTCTCCCTGTTCATTTCACGATACCTTCTCGTCATCATCAACTGCAGGCAATAGCAGAGAATTATGTACAGATACATCGCTTATTGAGGGCTTATCCGCAGCTAATGGTGTTCTATAATGGACCGAAGTGTGGTGCCAGTGCACCTGACCACTTGCACTTTCAGGCAGGAACAAGCGGTATTCTTCCTTTACAACGTGACTGGCAACGGCTTTATGAAACCTCTCTTCCGCTCTTAAAACTGAATGGTACAGAGGGAATTTATGAGATAAAGGATTATATTTGCCCGGCTTTAGCCATCGTGAGCCATACTGAGAAACACGATATTGAGCTATTCAGTCGTTTATATGAAGCACTTCCATTAAAGGAAGATGAGACCGAGCCGATGATGAATATCGTGGCATGGCGTAATGGAGATGCGTTTATTTCAGTTGTATTCCCACGTGAGAAGCATCGCCCTGATTGTTATTCTACAGATGGAGAGGCACAGTGTCTGGTCAGTCCAGGTAGCTTGGATATGGCAGGGTTGCTGATATTGCCCCGCCAGAGCGACTTCGAAGGGATGACAGCAGAGCTTGCCAAGGCGATTTTACGTGAGGTTTCACTGTCAGATGAGGCAATGAATGAAGTCGTGAAACGGATTCGCAATAAGGCAGTTGACCTCGCTTTCGATGATTGGAAGCACGAACCTATAGTTTCTGTAGGTATCGTTCGTGGCGACGAAATTCGTTTTCAGCTGAATGGTACTTATACAATAGGAAACAAAGAGGTGACAGGTAAGCAGATTGTAAAGTTCAAAGGCGGACAGATTCTGTGGGATTCTGCAGTCTATCAGGAACTTTGCTTTACCCCGCAAAATGATGATATATCCTTTACTTTAGAAGATGTTACTATCGGAGTAGACTTCCATTGGGAGCGCAAAGAGGCACAAACCTTCCTCGGAAAGCTACGTTTTGTTGTCGATGGAGATAAGCTCTGGGCTATTAATGAACTACCTGTAGAACATTATTTAGCAAGTGTTATCTCAAGTGAGATGAGTGCTACCTCTTCATTAGAGCTTTTGAAGGCACATGCTGTAATCTCTCGCAGTTGGCTTTTGGTACAGATGAGAAGACGAAAAGCCATTGAAATGGGTGTTCAGACAGCATCTGCACCAGTAAAAGTGTCAGATGAAGAAGGTGTTGTATGGTATGATAGTGATGCACATACTTTGTTTGATGTCTGTGCAGACGACCATTGTCAACGTTATCAGGGCATTACGAAGGCAACGAGTCCACATGTTGAAGAGGCAATAAAGGCTACCCGTGGACAGTTGTTGATGAATGGAAAGGAAATCTGCGATGCTCGTTTCAGTAAGTGTTGCGGAGGTGTTTCGGAGGAATATGAGTACTGTTGGGACAATACTCATAAGCCCTACCTGCTCTCTGTAGTAGATAATGCACCTTTGGGAACAGCCCCTGAGATTGATCTTACTGATGAGAAGACGGCACAGGAGTGGATTCTGTCGTCTCCAGAGGCTTTCTGTAATACAAAAGATGCGGCAGTCTTGGGGCAGGTGCTTAATAACTACGATCAAGAAACACAAGACTTTTATCGCTGGACAGTAGACTTCACACAGTCAGAACTTGCTGAGCTAATCCTTCGTAAGAGTGGTCTTGATTTCGGAGAGATTATTGACCTCCAACCTTTAGAGCGTGGTAAGAGTGGTCGTATCACGCGTTTGAAGATTGTAGGAACAAAGTTCACACGTATTATCGGTAAGGAATTAGAGATAAGACGTACGTTAAGTGAGAGCCATCTCTACAGTTCTGCTTTTGTGGTAGAACGTAGTGAGATTGTGAATGACATCCCACAGCACTTCCGTCTTATTGGTGCAGGGTGGGGACATGGTGTTGGCTTGTGTCAGATTGGTGCTGCTGTAATGGGCGAGAAAGGCTATCGATATGACGAAATCCTTCATCATTATTATCAGACAGCAGCTATTGAAGCACAATACAAATAACGCATAAGAAGATGCACGAGGAGCAGAAGATAATCAATGGAATTCCTATTGTAGACCAGTGGCGTAGCTATTGGCTCTGGCTTCCTACGCTCTATTTGACACGTGGACTACCGTATGTTATCTTGTTGATGACTTCATTAGTCTATTTCAACAGAATGGGCTTGTCGAATGGTGCTATCACGCTGACGACATCGTGGTTAATACTGCCCTTTATCCTCCGACCTTTGTTAGGTAGATTGGTCGTTGACTATTGGAGTAAGTATGCATGGATAATTCTTACAGAGTTTGTTATGGCACTGAGCCTTGGTGGATTGGCGTTTATGGCATCATCTGTTGATTGGTTTGAGTGGACAGTCTTCTTCTTAATGATAATCGCAACGATGGCTGCCTTGCATGATGTGGCTATCGAAAGACTGTATAAGCGTGAAGCTGCCTTGCATAATCGTCCTGCTTTTATGGGTACGCGAGCCATTTCTTATATGCTTTCTATCATCGTGGGAATGGCTATCCCTGTTACGATAGCAGGAAACTTAGAGGTCATTTATAGGACAGTAGCGCCTTCGTGGGCAACTATTTTTGGAGTTCTGTCAGTCTTATTGGCCTGTTTGATGCTACTTCATGCTATCATACTTCCCAAAGATAATATTCATGCGAATCTCCCTATATGGACAGGGGTGACACGTCAATGGTGGCATGATGTCAAGGCTGCCTTTGTCCGCCGTCCTCATTATGTGGCAAACTTGTGTTTCCTTTTTGCCTTTCTAATACCCGAAGGGATGTTTTTTAGAATAGCACCACTCTTCTTGATAGACCCAGGAAGTAATGCAGGGTTGGCTCTTTCACCACAGGAGTTAGGATTAGTATTGGGGACAGTGGGTACGTTCTCGTTAATTGGAGGCAGTGCCTTAGGTGCTAATTTGGTACGTCGTGACGGCTTGAAGCGTTGGTTGTGGCTGTTTGTTATAGCCTTGACCTTGCCAAAGTTTGTTTTTGTTTATCTCAGTTATTACTTTGTCTCCACCTTATCAATTATCAATTTGTGTGTGATTATCGAACAGTTTGGAGCTGGTTTGGGATTAACGTTTTATGTTGTATGGCTCGCTCATTGTACAAAAGGGGAGCACTCCACATTTACTTATTCAATAGGTACGGCAATAACAGCCTTCTCGTTGGTGATGACAGGATGGTTTACAGGTTTCTTGCAGGAGTATGTGGGCTATCGTCTATTCTTCCTTCTTGTGGCAATGTTGGGTGTTATCAGTTTTATAGTGACCTACTTTCTCCCTGTAACAAAGGAGATAGGAAAACGAAAAAGGATGGTTTAAATCCATTTAAAACGATGGTTCTGATGCTTTGTTTTCAGCCGTTAACCTTTATAAAAAAGTCATGATTTTATTTGTACCTCACGAAAAATGTTGTACTTTCGCAAATAGATAGTTATAAAAAAAACAGTAAATAAAATGAAGATTAAGTATTTCTTAATGGCAGCTGTTGTCGCTTTGATGACAGCCTGTGGTACGGCTTCTAAAGTTCCATTGACGGGTCGTACACATCGTATCAGTATTTCTGATGCGCAGCTTCTTAGCCTCAGTAATCAAGAATATACAAAGTTTATGGCATCAGCAAAACGTTCTACTGATGCAAAGAATACTGCTATGGTTCAGCGTGTAGGTCGCAACCTTGCCAATGCGGTGGAGACTTACTTACGTAATAATGGTTATGCTAATGAGATTAATAACTTCAAGTGGGAGTTTAATCTTGTTCAAGACAAGCAGGCTAACGCTTTTTGTATGCCTGGAGGTAAGATAGTTGTTTACGAAGGATTATTGCCTTACACACAGAATGAGGCAAGTTTGGCAATCGTTTTAGGTCATGAGATTGCGCATGCTGTGGCTAAGCATAGTGCTGAGCAGATTACAAAGCAGATGAATCAGCAGATGGGAACCAATATATTGGGTACTGTCTTGAACTCTACTGTTGGTAGTGGAGTAGGCGATATCGCTTCACAGGTAGCGGGAGGATACTTCTCTTTCCGTAACTTGAAGTACAGTCGCGATAATGAAAGTGAAGCTGACTACATGGGACTTATCTTTGCTGCGATGGCTGGATATGACCCTGCGAATGCCGTAACATTCTGGCAACGAATGGCTGCAGCAACGAATAGTAGCCGTTCTGAGATTCTGAGCGACCACCCTTCAGATGCTCGTCGTATTGAGAATATCAAGAAGTGGCTGCCAGAAGCAGAGAAATATTATCGTGGTCGTGGCTCTAATCGTGTTTCTTCTACGGGATATTCACAGTCATCAAGAACATTGCATATAGGTGGTTCTTCGTCTTCTAAACGTTCAAACAGACGTTGATAATTTGAACGACCATCATTTTATGATACCTTATTACGGCTATTTGCCTTTTCAAGAACGAAGGCAAATAGCCGTATTTTTTATATAGTCAATGCTGTTTGATACTTTAATAACTCCCTTTTGACGGTATATTATAAGCTGATGAGTACTCCGCACCATTGGTGCTAAGCACTAACACGACATGTGCTAAGTATCAGCACGTCATGTGCTAAGCACAAATACGTTGGTCGGATATCTGTAGATACGAGCACAATGGTCATCTTCAAGAATATCAGAAGCCACTAACGGCTAATTTATGCGATATGTTTATTAGGCGTTATGATTCGTATTATATTGTCATCTTGCAAAGACATACTTTTCTGATAGTGGTAAGTAGCTGTTATAGTGTTATTTTTTCATTGAAAGATTTGATAGAATCATCTTTTTTTATTATCTTTACAAGCGAATTTAAACCTTTATAGCTATGATGGATTATCTGATACAAAACCTGTGGTTAACATGGTTGTTAGTGGGTCTTGTTTGTCTGATTTTAGAGATGATGAACGGAGATTTCTACATTATGTGTTTTGCAATAGGCAGTTTCTGTGCTTCACTTGCTTCTGCATTTACGGATAGCATAGTTGTTCACGTGATAGTCTTTGTCATTTTCTCGGTATTGAGTATATTCTTAGTGCGACCCATTGCGCTTAAATATCTTCATCAAGGTGCGGATAAAAGATTAAGTAATGCTGAAGCATTGATTGGTCGTGAGGGAAAGGTAACAGATACGATTGAGGCTGGTGGATACGGCAGAGTAAAGGTAGACGGTGACTCATGGAAGGCGCAGTCTGTTGATGGAATGGAAATAGATTCGGGTGCTGCTGTGCGTATTTTACGACTTGATTCTATTATCGCAACGGTAGAACGTTGTTAAACAGTAATCTGAAAATAATTAAATAACAAATAATAACCTTCGGTTTCTTGCCTCATTAAGATAATAAAATACTTGGGGTGGGGAATTAAAAACTTTAATGCTTATGGATATAATAGCTTATGTGCTGATTGCATTTGTTGTGTTAGCACTCGTTTTTGCTAAGATGTCAATCGTGATTATCTCACAGAGTGAGACAAAGATTATCGAACGTCTTGGTAAGTATTATGCAACCCTTCAACCAGGTATCAATATTATTATCCCTTTTATTGACCATGCAAAGGATATTGTGGCATTGCGTGCAGGACGTTATACTTATACAAACTCAATTGACTTGCGTGAGCAGGTGTACGACTTTGATCGCCAGAATGTGATTACAAAGGATAATATTCAGATGCAGATAAATGCACTGCTTTATTTCCAAATCATCGATCCATTCAAGGCTGTGTATGAGATTAATAACTTGCCAAATGCTATTGAGAAGTTGACACAGACTACACTTCGTAATATCATTGGTGAGATGGAACTTGACCAAACACTGACCTCTCGTGATACGATTAATACTAAATTGCGTGCCGTTCTTGATGATGCTACAAATAAGTGGGGTATCAAGGTGAATCGCGTTGAGCTTCAGGATATTACTCCTCCAGCAAGTGTTTCTGAGGCAATGGAGAAGCAGATGCAGGCTGAACGTAACAAACGAGCAACTATTCTTACCAGTGAAGGACAGAAGCAGTCAGCTATTCTCCAGTCTGAAGGTGAGAAACAAGCAGCTATCAACCGAGCTGAAGCTAACAAACAGCAGCAGATTTTGATTGCAGAAGGTGAGGCACAAGCTCGCATTCGTAAGGCTGAAGCTGAGGCTATTGCCATTCAGAAGATTACAGATGCTGTTGGTCAGAGTACGAATCCAGCAAACTATCTTATTGCACAGAAGTACATTCAGATGCTTACAGAACTCGCACAGAATAACAATCAGAAGACTGTTTATCTCCCATTTGAGGCAAGTAATCTCATGGGTTCTATCGGTGGGATTAAGGATATGTTTAAGTAAGGCTTCTTTTAAGCATCGCTTTTGCTGCGAATAATTAAATATAAACACTAAAATAGATGACTACTCCGTAAGCTTCTCTTGCTATAAAGGGACTTACGGAGTGGGTCTTTGAAGAAATGAAAAAACTTTGTATCTTTTGTGGTGCACGTCCTAACTTTATAAAGGTAGCACCAATCATCAGGGTAATCAATAGACTTTCTGAGGAGAATAGTTCTCATAAGGTTTCTTATTCATTGGTTTATGCAGGTAGTGAGAATGATCCTACACTCGAAGATCAGCTCTTTGATAATCTCTCTATTCGCAGGCCAGATGTTTATCTTGGTGTTGAATGTGAGAACTTGAATGAACTTACAGGTCAGGTGATGTCTAAGTTTGAGAAGTATCTACAAGAGAATCCATCTGATGTGGTTATCGTTGTGGACGATCTTGCTTCTACAATGGCGGCTGCTATTGTGACAAAGAAGCAGGCAATCACTCTTGCGCATATTGCAGCTGGTACTCGTTCATTTGATATAACGATGCCTAAGGAAATCAATCGCTTGGTAATTGACGGTCTTTCTGATATACTTTTTACAGCCGGATTTAGCAACAACAGCATTGCTAACAAGGAAGGAGCAGAGTTGTCAAAGGTTTATATGGTGGGTAATATTCTCATTGATAATATCCGCTATGACCGTGAGCGTATTGAGGGTATGAGGCTTTCGGATATTGACGAGTTGGCTGGCTTACCTTTGAAAGAGGGTAACTACCTTGTCTTTACATTGAACCGTAAGGCGTTGTTGGCTGACCAAGACAATCTTGAACGAATGTTACACGTGTTGAGTGAAACAGCAGGTGATACCCCTATCATTGCTCCTCTTCGCGACTCAGCAGTGCAGGTTATCATGGCACTTAGCTTGAAGAAGAACATCAAACTCCATAACCTCCATATCGTAAAACCATTGGGTTATCTTGAATTTGCTTATCTTACAGCTCATGCTAAGGGTATCATTACTGACTCAGGTAATGTTGCAGAGGAAGCAACATTCAATGGTGTGCCATGTATTACGCTTAATAGCTATACTGAACACATTGAAACGGCAAAGGTAGGTTCTAACGTTTTGGTTGGTGAAGACCCAGAACTGCTCCGTTCTTCATTGAGTGATATGGTTGCAGGAACATGGAAGAAGTGTGGTGTACCTGAGCGTTGGGATGGCCGTTCAGCTGAACGTGTTGTTCAAATCCTACTCGAACGTCATTAATTTGCATTTATATTGAGAGGGGCTTTAACGCTCTTAATGTAGGGACAGATATTCTTGTTGTTCGCTATTATTATAGAATAGTCGGGCAATAGAGGATATCTGTCCTTATTGTTTCTATAGGATAAAAGTGCAAAAGACTAAATGTTGCTTTTATGTATGCTGTATTAAGTAATTAGGTTAGTAAGAGATTGCACGGTAATTAGTGCTTAGCACCATTGGTGTTTACCACCAGCACGATATGTGCGGAGTACTAACACGTCGGCTGAATGTGGGAGGATAGGGATGTTATGGTTATCATTACGAAAATAGTATGACGTTAATGTTTGTCTAATATTGTAATTGTTTGCCAGACAGATGTGTTTCTTAATCCAAGAATCTCTCCTTTCCAGTATTCATAATTATGAATTGTGAATTATAAATTATGAATTAAAGAAATATCATAATTACTAATTTTGAATTATGGATTCTGAATTATTTAGTACCTTTGCATAAGTTTTTAAATAGCAAAAGTTTATGCACGAACATATAGATAACTATACTTATCTGACGCAAGCACCAGTTCATCGTGTCATTATCACAATGGCGATACCGACTATCATCTCTATGCTTGTGACGGGATTATACAATATTGCCGATACGTTCTTTGTTGGTAAGATTGATACACAAGCCACAGCAGCAGTAGGTGTTGTGTTTTCTCTGATGTTCTTTGTGCAGGCAATGGGCTTTTTCTTTGGGCATGGTTCGGGCAATTATATCTCTCGTGAGTTGGGGGCACGTCGCCATGAGAACGCTGTGAAAATGGCATCAACAGGCTTTTTTAGTTCGTTTCTTGTTGGAGTAATTGTTCTTATTCTTGGTGAGATATTCCTCACTCCCCTCTCCTTGATGCTTGGTAGTACACCTACCATTCTTCCTTACACGGAAGACTATATGCAAGTCATCCTACTTGGTGCACCTTTCTTAACCTCATCACTTACTTTAAACAACCAGATGCGATTGCAAGGAAACGCCAATTTTGCGATGTATGGTATTGTGACAGGTGCTATATTGAACGTGGTTCTTGACCCAATCCTCATCTTTACTTGCGGTTTGGGTGTTAGCGGTGCTGCGTGGGCAACAGTGATAGGACAGGCTGTGTCCTTCGTTATTCTTTTCTTAATGACGCGCAGAGGAGAGAATATAGCCATTCATTTTCGTAATTTCTCACCCTCATTACAGCGTTATAAGGAGATATTCTATGGTGGCAGTCCTTCCATGATGAGGCAGGGATTGGCTTGTATAGCAACGATGTCATTAAACTTAGCAGCAGGTGTTTATGGTGACTCAGCTATTGCAGCGATGAGTATCGTTGGACGTATCGCAATGCTTTCCTTTGCTGTTGTCATCGGATTGGGACAAGGATTTCAGCCCGTCTGTGGCTTTTGTTATGGAGCAGGCTTATACGACAGGTTGAAGGAAGCCTATAAGTTTACTGTAACTATTGGTACGATTTTTCTTATCGTGTTAGCTATTATTGGCTGGATGATAAGCAGAACGTTGATAGGTGTCTTCCGTGATGACCCCGAGGTGATTGCTATTGGTGTTATAGCCTTGCGATGGCAGCTTTGTGTTTTTCCTGTTAATGCTCTTATCTTGGCAAGCAATATGCTTGCTCAGACCTGCCGCAAGCCGTGGCGTGCGAACATTTTGGCAGCAGCCCGACAAGGTTTGTTCTTTATTCCGCTGATATTTATTCTTCCATCTTATTTTGGGCTGTTAGGTGTTGAGATGTGTCAAGCCGTCAGTGATGTGCTCTCTTTCACGCTTACAGTACCTATTGTTATTTATACCTTCCGTGAGTTTTCACGTGAAGCAGCAGCAAAGAAAACAATAGTATGAGTACACTTTATATTAAGAATATGGTTTGTGATCGCTGTAAAATGGCTGTTAGCCAAACTTTGCAGCAGGTTGGGCTACACCCCCAAAAGGTTGAATTAGGTGAGGTTAGTATTGAGGAAGACCCTTCTTCTGTCCAACTTTCTACCCTTCGGACAGCCCTTAAAGAGCTTGGTTTCGAACTTCTTGACGACCGTCGTCAGCAAACCATCGATCATATCAAGTCTGCTTTAATCAGACTTGTACATTACCATGATAATCAAAGTTCAACTAATCTTAGTGATTATCTGTCATCTGAACTTCGTCAAGACTATAGTGCGCTTTCAAAACTCTTCTCTGAGGTCGAAGGAAAGACTATCGAAAGATATTATATTGAGTTGCGTATAGAGCGCGTGAAAGAGTTCATTCGTTATGATGAGTTGACTTTGACGCAGATAGCGCTTCGTATGAATTACTCTTCTGTGGCTTATCTTTCCAGCCAGTTTAAGTCTGTAACTGGCATGACTCCCAGTCAGTTCAAGGGGATGAAAGATAATCTTCGAACGTCCTTAGATAAACTTTAGGCTGCTATTTACAAAGTTAAGTCTACTGCTTATAGGTGGAATATAATTTTTGTTCTTACTTTCGGGATGGAAAATAGACAGATGTTAGGAGGAGAGTGAGCATATGTTTAATGATGCAAAGAAGAATGTTTTGTTGTAATATTTTACTCGTTATATTTTAATAGAGCACTAATAGCGTTTCAATTAAGCCTTAATTGTCTTCTTAAAGACGCCCTTTAGGAAGCGAACTAACGCCCTTTTGCACCCTTGTTAAGCACCTTTTGAAATGCAATTTTGTAACTAATTGATTTGCTGTTGGTTATAAACTCGACTTTTATGTCTATCTTTTAGCATTATTCTAAGGCTTTAGTTCGAAATTATGTAATAATTTTTCAACATATGGATAATGATATTTCAGACTCTTTTCTTACCATGTTATGAATGAACTTCTTGTAGAACTGATGCGAGAAGTTATAATCTTTATCCATAATTCTATAAGACATGATAGATAATATATGTGTAACTTTGCAAACGATAAGAAGAAAATAGAATAGTAATCACATAATATTAATAGAAAGGAAAGACTTATGAAAAAGAATGTTTATGCAGTAAGTGGTATGAAGTGTGTACATTGTAAGGCAAATGTTGAGAATGCCTTAAAAGCACTCAATGGTGTAGTGTCTGCTGAAGCTAATCTTGAAGATGCTAATGTCACAGTAGAATATGACGAAAGTAAGGTTAATCCTTCTGAAATCAAGGGAGCTGTAGACAACAGCGGACGCTATGAGCTGAGTTTGTAACAGCTTATTTATACTCTAAAGAGCATATTTTATGCTCTTTTCATTTGTAGAATCCTTCCCCTTCGTTGGTAAGGGGAAGATAAAAATAGTATCATTATGAAACAGACAATTCCAGTTATAGGTATGGCTTGTTCCTCCTGTTCAGCCAATATAGAGAAGAAGTTGAATACACTCAAGGGTGTTAATTCTGCTTCTGTTTCGCTACCTGGTCGTTCAGCCTTGATTGATTTCGATCCTCAGGTAATCTCACTTGAGAAAATGAAGGCTGAAATCAATGCACTCGGATATGACTTAGTGATAGATAAGGAGACGTCGGTAGAAGAAATAGAGAAGCGTGAGTATGTACTCCTAAAGCGTAAGACAGTGTTGTCATGGTTGTTCTCAATAGCTGTGATGTGTGTGTCTATGCGATGGATAGACTTGGGTTCTCGTGATATTACCAATCAGGTTGCATTATTGATAGCCTTGGCAAACATGCTTTATTGCGGTCGCCAGTTCTATGTATCTTCGTTTAGACAGTTGCGTCATGGCAGTGCAAACATGGATACATTGGTGGCTTTGTCTACGGGTATTGCCTTTCTTTTCAGTGCGTTTAACACGTTTTGGGGAGACGCCGTATGGGCAAGTAGGGGAGTTGTATGGCACACCTACTTTGATGCTTCGGTAATGATTATAACCTTCGTTTTGACTGGTAGACTGTTAGAAGAGAAGGCTAAAGACGGTACGGCATCTTCTATTCGTCAGATGATGGGTATGGCTCCGAAGACAGCACATATTGTTGATGGCGACAAGATAGAGGAGGTTCCACTCTCAACCATTGAGGTTGGGGATGTTTTGGAGGTTCGCCCTGGTGAAAAGGTACCTGTGGATGGTGAAGTAATATGGGCAGAAAGCTTTATGACAGCTGATGCAGCCTACGTTGATGAGAGTATGATAACGGGTGAACCAACGCCTGCGGAGAAGAAAAAAGGCTCAAAGGTGTTGGCAGGAACAATACCAAGTCAAGGTAAGTTTCGCATGCGTGCTCGTCAAGTTGGTGAGGACACAGCCTTAGCTCATATAATTAAAATGGTGCAAGAAGCACAAGGTTCAAAGGCTCCAGTCCAACGAATCGTTGATAAGGCAGCCTTAGTATTTGTGCCAGTGGTAGCTTGTATTGCTCTTGTTACCTTCCTTTTATGGTGGTTGATAGGAGGGAATAGTGCTTTACCACAGGCAATCATGTCGGCTGTAGCCGTCTTAGTCATTGCGTGTCCATGTGCAATGGGATTAGCAACACCTACTGCCCTGATGGTTGGTATTGGTAAAGCTGCACAGAAGCAAATCCTTATTAAGGATGCTGCAGCCTTAGAGAGTCTGCGTAAGGTAGATGTGTTGGTGACCGATAAGACTGGTACATTGACCATTCCGAATAAGAACATCGATTTTACAAAGGCTGATAATCTTCCTTTTGAAGAGCGTGAAACACTAAAACCTAATGCTCGTGAGGCTATGGATGAGCTACAGAAGAAGGGGATTGAGGTCTATATGATGAGTGGAGATAAGGACGAGGCGGCTCGTTATTGGGCTGAAAAGGCTGGTATAAAACACTATCATAGTAAGGTGTTGCCACAAGATAAGGAGAATCTTGTTAGACAGTTGCAAGCCGAAGGGAAGCGAGTAGCAATGGTTGGTGACGGTATTAACGATACACAAGCCTTGGCTTTGGCAGATGTAAGTATTGCTATTGGTAAGGGAACGGACGTAGCTATGGACGTAGCACAGGTGACACTCATGGGAGATGATTTGTCTGCTATCCCAGAAGCAATACAGTTGAGTCGCAATACAGTACGTATGATTTGGGAGAATCTCTTCTGGGCTTTCATCTATAACATCGTATGTATCCCATTAGCAGCAGGTTTGCTTTATGCTTTTGGCATTGATTGGCAGATTACTCCATCATTGGCAAGTGCGCTGATGGCATTCTCCAGTGTTAGTGTTGTACTTAACAGTCTTCGCTTACGGTGGATGAAATAATATGAATTTAGTATTATAAAAAATAGAGTTTACTAATTACTCGTTCAGCAATGAGCTGTAGTAATTGTAAACTCTATTTCCTTATGTAAACCTGTTGACTGTTTATCTTACAGGATAATCGTATCGATTGTTATTATAGAAACCATTACGTTGAGAAGGGAGGCGGTCAAACTCTACGCTAACAGAAATTGAATTCTGATTGTTTGAGCCCCATTGATAGGTTACACCACCACCAATTCTATCCATGTAGCGACTACCCCCGGTACCGTAAGCCCAAGCCATTGGTCCATATCCGTATCCCATTGAAGCATAACCATAGCCGAAAGGTGAATAGCCGAAGCCACCATAGCCTGCCCAATAAGGTGAACCATAACCTCCGTAGCCAAAGGCATCTCCGAAGTTGTTAGATGTAAAAGCTTTCTGCACGAAGGCGTATGCACTCCAATGTTCATTGAACTGATATCCAAAGACAGCATTGATACCACCTACGAAGTAGTTGTCGCCACGATAGGTAAGATGGTTTACATATCCACCCACAGCCAATGTAGCCTTCTTTGATAGGTTTGTTACATACATTAATGACACATCCTGTGAGAAGCCTGCACCATGATTGTTTCCGTGTCCAAAGCTTGCAAAGGCTGATGCACCAAGGTTGATGTTCAACCCCTTATGTAATCTCCATGCTCCAACACCATAACCCCAAGCCGGATAATAGAAATCATTGGGTGTAACGGTTTGTCCATTCTCTGTAATGAGAGGTAGATTGTTGTCTATCTGTGCCTGTTGTGCACGGTCTTCAGCCAATCGTCTGGCATACTCCTTCTCAGCCTCTGTGGCTTCGCGTGGTCCTTGCAGACGTGCAGACTCTATAGGTTCCACAGTGGAAGTACTTCCATTGTGATCTCCTTTTGTATTCTGTGCATACAATGGTATACAGAGAATAGCCGCTATTATGAAACTATATTTCCTCATTTACTTGCAAATATAAATATTTGGCAGTCAACTGCCAAGGATTTTAAAGATAATTAGTGCTTTTTCAAACTGGGGATATTAACGTCCGCGTAATCTAAAAGTTCTTACCCCTTATAGTTTTATTTGGTGCGCATTATCAATGGAGGATCAGTTGTAAAGAAGAATACTGTAGCACCATGGAATACCTGACCAGGATGCAATTCGTTACTTACTTTCTCCATACCACTGTTATATCCAGCATGGACTGGCTGTAATGAGATACCGCAACTCTCCTTACCATACGTGTTAATATTGAGTGTTGGTTCACTTGAGTAGACTGTCATAGCACGTCCACTCTGTGCATCAAAGAGGATTGCTGCAGCCTTCTGCATGTTATCAGGATGTCGCAACTGATAGGCATTGTCGTATCCCTTACTCGTACTCTTGATACGCTCACCAATTTCTCTTGGTTTTGTAAAGTCGAATGGGGTGTTCTTTATACGTTGAAGTACACCAGTCAACTGTCTTTTAGCGTTGTAGGTGTTTATCTGAACAGCATCAACCCAGAGATGTTGTTTGAGGATAGAGCGGTGCATCTCTCCTGATAAGTTGAAGCAAATACCATTTGTTACTTCCAACTTGGTTTCAGCTGTCGTTGCAATACGATAGTCTACATCAAGGGCGTTTTGGTCAGATAGGGTGTAAGTAACTGTGGCGTTTAACTTTCCATCTAATCCATTCTCTCCTTGTGAAGTCACATATCGTAGTGTAACTGATTGGTTGTCAGAACTAACAAGTTCCCACATCTTGCCTGATAGTGTCTCCTCGTTATTCTTGCCAAAGTATATAAGCGTAGCACCTAAGGTTCTATCTTTCAGATACTCCTCCTTATTAGTATATCCTTTTACGACAGGCTCCAACCTACCATTCCAGTTGTGGGCAGTAAGCGAGACAAGGCGAGCACCATAGTTACTGATAACTGCCTCCATACCGTTTCCGTTCACAAGTCGGATTTGTACCTGCTCTTGTGCGTGTGAACAGAGAACAACGCTAAGCATAGCTACTGTCAGTATTGCATATAACTGCTTCATAGGTTTCTTTATATGTTTATGCAAAGATAGTAAAAAAGATGATATGTGACTCAGAATTTCTTTATTTTAATAGAAGAGTATAACGTATTTTAGTGATAGAATTCGTCTTATGAGTTAGTTGTTAGCGTTTTTCTGTCTTTAATTCATATTCTTTTTGATTCTTTTTTGCCATTTTCAATAATGGTGTTAATGCCCCGCACATATCGTGTTGTTGGTAAGCACCAATGGTGTTGAGGGTAAGCACAAGATATGATGAGCGTTTAATGCCTTGAAGTATGTTGTAGAGAGACGTATGATCGTTGTCATGTGCGTATTCTCCAACGTGTAAAAGACAAGTTGATGATAAAAGCATACAATCAAATTGCATCTTTAGAATGGTAAAATAAGGTTTTATGCATCATTTGTATTACCTTTGGGGAACAATTAAGTAAATAAGGAATAAAAGATATATGATTATGGAATTAGAGTTAGAGCCTTTGCGACTTCCGAGCGACAAGGAACGTCCATTAGTCATTGCAGGTCCCTGTTCGGCTGAAACAGAAGAACAAGTGATGTCTACGGCACGTAATCTTGCTGCCAAAGGGTGCCATATCTTCCGTGCTGGTGTATGGAAACCACGTACGAAACCGGGTGGTTTTGAGGGTAATGGAGAGATGGCTTTACCATGGATGCAGCGTGTAAAGGAAGAGACTGGTATGATGATTTCAACCGAGGTGGCGACACCTGAGCATGTTGAAGTGGCTCTGAAATATGGTATGGATATTCTTTGGATAGGTGCAAGAACATCTGCTAACCCTTTTGCTATGCAGGCTTTGGCTGATGCTTTGCAAGGAATAGATATCCCTGTATTGGTAAAGAACCCTGTCAATCCTGACCTTGAACTATGGATAGGTGCACTTCAAAGACTTAATCAAGCCGGCTTGAAACGTTTAGGAGTTATTCATCGAGGTTTCTCAAGCTATGAAAAGAAAATTTATCGAAATGCCCCTATGTGGCAGATTCCTATAGAGTTGCGTAGAAGAATACCAGGACTTCCTATAATCTGTGACCCAAGCCATATCGGTGGTCGTCGCGATTTAATAGCACCACTATGTCAGCAGGCTATGGACTTAGGCTTTGATGGGTTGATAATTGAGAGTCATTGTACGCCTGAGAAGGCGTGGAGCGATGCAGAACAGCAGGTAACTCCTGATATTCTTGATTATATTCTTTCTCTTTTGGTAGTACGCGATCATACCTCTACAACCGAAGGACTTAGACTTCTTCGTGCCCAAATAGACGAGCTTGATAACTCTTTAATGGGACTTCTTGCCAAGCGTTTCCGCATTTGTCGTGAGATAGGAGCCTTTAAAAAAGAGCATAATATGACCATTCTTCAAACTGGTAGATATGGTGAAATCCTCGAAAAGCGTGGCGCACAAGCGAGCCTATGCGGTATGGATGCCAACTTTGCTGCTCAGGTCTTCGAATTAATACATGAGGAGAGTGTACGTCAGCAGTTGGAGGTTGTGAATAAGTAGAGTGATAGGTGGTGAGTGTAGATGAATAGCGAGAAGGAGGTTATTATGGTTTTATGTAGATATTGATGAAAAGGATACTGCTGATATGAAGACGTGTCAGACCAAAAACGTAATCATGTGGCACGAGACATTGATATAAAGAAATAATAACTTACTTATCTATAAACCTGAAACTTATGCGTATATTGTCAATCTTTTTGTTCTTGTTGAGCTCTTTTTTATCTGAAGCTCAAACTCGTTTGACGATTGTTGAACTCAATACTGAGAATTTGTTTGATACTCGACACGATACTTTGAAGAATGATTATGAATTCTTACCAGACTCTCCTCGACATTGGACACGTACGAAGTATTGGCAAAAACTGAATAGGATAGGGCAGACAATCATTGCTTGTGGTGAAGATAGTAGTGGTTGGACACTGCCAGATATTGTAGGTTTATGCGAGGTAGAGAACGATAGTGTACTCTTTGACCTTACTCGTCGATCTTTGTTGCGTAAGGCTCGTTATGAATATGTGATGACAGCTTCGAATGATACTCGTGGTATAGATGTGGCGTTATTGTATTCTCCTTTTTCCTTCCGATTGATAAAAGCCGATACGATTTGTGTCATACCTATGAAGGAAATGCGCCCAACTCGAGATATTCTACATGTAGAAGGTGAAATAGAAAGCGGTGATACGCTACACGTTTTCCTACTTCATGCACCAAGTCGAATGGGTGGTGAACTTTATTCTCGTCCTTTTAGAATGCACGTAATGGAGCGATTGTGTAGTGCTATAGACTCTCTTCGTAGTGCGTATACAGCCCCGAAACTGTTAGTGATGGGCGACTTTAATGATTATGCAGATAGCCCTTCGCTACAACGTGCGTACGAATATGGATTGATTAATATATCTGCGGGAGTGCACGGACGTAATGGGGCGAAAGGAACTTATCGTTATCATGGAGAATGGGGAAGTCTGGACCAGATACTCATAAGTGTAAACCTGCGTTCTTGGGTAACAGATTGCCGTATCAATGATGCGCCGTTTCTATTAGAAGAAGATACAAAATACGGTGGAGTAAAGCCCCGCCGTAATTATAATGGTATGCGTTTTAATAATGGATTTAGCGACCATCTACCACTTGTTCTGCGTCTCCAATATTAAAATATACACATTTTATTGTAAAATGTTTTTATGCTGTTCGAAGCCAATATATGCTCTTTTGGCTTCTAAAAGACGCCTAATTGACTTGCAATAGGTGCCCTTTAAGACCCTTATTAACGCCCTTTTGAAGTCCAATTAAGCACCTTTCACTTTGCTGCTTTATAACTAATTGATTTCCTTATGGTTACAAGCCTGGCTTTTATATGTGTTTTTGTCGTTATTTATGGATGTCTTATTTGAATTTATGTAATGATTTTTCAAATCATTATCTGTTGTTTTCAAAGTCTTAAAACAAAAAGTTTTTTAATGTCAGAGGATGATAATAGGATAGATAGATGACAGTCTTAGCCATATTTTGTTTAGTGAGTAACTTCGCTTCTTCCATTAAAGCAATACGAAAAGCGTCCGCACATTTAACGGAAGAACCATATTTTATAGCAGAAAAAGATGCAGAAAAGTATTGCCTTCTTGCTAATTTATCACTGTTGTACTACTTAGAATGATACACTAAGCCCCGCCTCTACGGTTGTATAAGTCTTTCTAATTGGTACAATTGGTGCTGTGTCGTAGATAACGCGGTAGGCACCATTTATGCCAATGTTTGGTGTAATATTATACTTTAAGTCTGCTGCGCCACCGAATCGTGCTTCCTTAAAGTAACTATCTGGCTTCGCCTGATGAATAGCTGTGGTTGTTAGTTCCCAGTGTTCTCCTAAATGCTGTTTGAAACTTACTGATAGGTGACTTTTTATGCTACGACTATAAACATGTGATGGGGCTGCATTAGGAGTTGGATCTTCCCATTTCTCAAATTCATAGAACATACCCGCTGATGCAAACATAAGATATTTTTCTTTGTTTATAATCCTATAGCGTGATAGTAAGCCAGTTGAAATCTTGTATTCCATTCCACGACTTTCTGCCCATTGTGACTCAGCATAAGGATAAACCTCAAAAGCACGACTGAGGAGATAACGATATTCAACGTGTACAAATCCGCCACTTACTGTTACTTTCTTGCCGTAAGTTGAAAACTCCAACTTGTTTATTAAGTTAATAACACGCTTGTGCTTTATTAAGAGGTTGAGATTAGCGGTATTCTTGAGTGTGAGAACATTTTCCTTTTCTGTCTTAAAATCCAGTACAGGTAATAAAGTTCCTTGTATTGTTTTTGTACTATCTATATCTAATGTTAGATTCTCTGAAAAGAGCATTTGGGAGTATATTGGTAAATGAGCCAATAGTACCAATAGTGATAGAAGTATTTTCTTTTTCATTATATGATATTTTTACGAGAGTAAAATGATGGTTTTTCGTAGAGACTATTAGTTATGAGGTAAAAAAGTATAGTTGTCTGTTAAACGGACTATACATAAGAGAGGACGCACAAAATGTGCGTCCTTTATTTTCGATAATATTTTTGACGATATTAATTGTTAACAAACTTGATACGTTTGTTAGAGTCATCAATCTTTGCCTGAAGCTTAGCAATCTTTCTTTCCATCTTGCTTAAAGTCTTCTGACTCTTAGCCAACTTCTTGTTGATAGACTTAGCTTCCTTCAGACGCTTGATAGTGGTCTTTGCATCCTTAACAGTGCTTGATGCGTTGGTTGTGCTGAATTCTGTTGTTGCTATATTTGCTTCAACATTGATGTCAGCTGCTTTCTTGCTGAGTTCGGCATTGTTTGCCTTCTCTTTTTCGTAATCTAACTGCAGTTTGTTTAACTCTGTAGTCATCTTGAGCACCTTCTGCTGTTCTTTCAGAGTGTCAATCTTTTCACTATTTAAAGAAGAGGCACAAGACACAAAAAACAACGTTATTAACCCTAAAAAAAATAATTTCTTCATACTTGTTTTCTATTTAAATTAATTGTGCAAATGTATATAAAATATTGTTTATATGCAAAAGATAATATGTAAAACCTTTCCTTTTATGTAGAAATATTGTTTTTTAACAACTATCTTTTGCGTTATTATCCATCTATAAGTCTATCTGAAAGCCTAATATTTACTTAGATAGAATCAGCTTTCACTGTCTTTTTCTTACTTTGTTTTGAGGGTTGATTGTCTAAACCGATTTCATCCAGAAGACCATCCATAGCACTTCCCAAGAGTCCTTCGATGGCTGAGGTTGCAGGTGCAATGATGTTTTCCTGCAACATCTTCTGTGCTTTTTTCTTAAGTTGTTCCTTCATGTTGATTTCTTCTTTCTTGTAATACTGTTCTGCAGCTTCTTGAAGGTCATCTTCATCTACAGTAAAGATATGCCCGAAGATACCTAAAGATACGATATGATCTTTGCCATCATAGTGTACCTTACCTAATGAACATACAACATAGTTATCGACAGTGACGAGGTTATCAACAGCAGTCTCAATCACCTTACCTGCAAAGGCATTGCTGACTGTTTTGAAAGCGTTGTCGATGAAGGTGTTGCCTGTAAGATTATCGTTGTCATTTACAGCATCATTTACAGTAGTAGTGATAACGGTAGAGAGTACTTCCTTGTGTTGTTCTGTCTTTGGGCAAGTGACAACCATCACTGCAACCAAGACAACCAATGTGAGCAAAATACCGATAAGACAACCAGTGTGACTCTTCTTCTTAGGTGCTGGTTGTGGCTGCTGAACTGCTTCTTGTTGTGCTGTTTGTATGATAGGTCTTGCCTCAACAAAAGGTATCTCTTCTGTTTTCTCTGTCTTATTGATAGATTCTTTACTCTCAAAGAGTGTGCGAAGTTCTTCTATCTGGTTGGCAGGAACCCATTCTACACCATCTGTTGGCATTACTAACGTTGTAGCATCCAATTTTCTTTCGGCTAATTCGTTGAGGCTATAAGGACCTCTCTTTTCTTCATTAATCTTGATATAGTATTCCATTTTTATCTTTCTTTTATGGTAAAGGTGGAAATCCCTATTATTTAGGTATCTGTTAATCACTCTACCAGTTTGTTCGGTGCGAAGTTATATATTATTTCTGAACTGGCAAAGGAGTTGCTTTCTTTTTTAATTTCTGCAGATGGCTTTATAGCTATAAAAGACTTGTTTTTAGGCTTTCTGTAAATAGAATTAATTGTTTCGTAGTTTTTTTTAGTCATGTTATTTGCGAGTTAAGTATAAAAGACGTATTTTTGTAGAATAAAAATTCAATTTATAATAACAGCTTTAAGAACAAAAAATGATTGAGTTTATTCAGCCTTATATAGGCATTACCTTGAAACTTGTTACGGGTATGATAGGTATTTTGGCTTTTCTACGTATTACAGGAAAAGCTCAGATGGCACAACTTACGCCACTTGATACTGTAAGTGCCTTTGTAATTGGTGCTTTAGTCGGTGGTGTCTTGTACAATCCAGATATGTCTGTGTGGCATCTTCTCTTTGCTTTGGCAGTATGGACAGGCTTTAATATGCTCGTTCGTTTTGCTATGCGTTCTGCCCGTCTACGTCATATTATTAAGGGAGAGAGCGTTTTCCTGGTGAAGAATGGCGTTATTAACTTTAAGAACTTTAAGCGTAATAGCCTTGAAATGGAGCAATTCCGTTTGCTTTTAAGACAAAAGGGAATCTTCTCTATGTTTGAAGTTGAGGATGTTTTGTTTGAAGCAAATGGTGCGGTGACAGTTCTACCAACAGGCAAGACATCAGATTCATTCTTGCTTGTTAACAATGGTGAGTTTGTTGCGAGTGGTCTTAAGCAGAGTGGTCGTTCACAGGCATGGGCATTACGCGTTATCAAGAAGAATGGTTTTAATGGTCCAGGAGAACTCTTCTGTATGGAATGGACACCGGGTACGGGTATTTACTTTGTTACTTACGATGGTCACGTTAAGCGTGGAGTGATAGAAGTAGATGCTCATGAGATTGAGCCAGACAACGCACAAGTATAGAAATTTAAGAGGAAAATAGTGATACATGGGTTGTGTATCGCTATTTTTATATTAAGTTTGGGGTGTTCAGAAAATATCTGTAGCGTATTAACGTTGATATTATAAAGCTACGATTTATATTCTGTTAGCTTTGTAATATAGATAATGAAACTATTAGGTCTTATTGTTTAAAGGGACAATAAAATATGAAAAAGCTATTGTTAATAGTCGATCCACAAATCGACTTTATTACAGGAACACTTCCTGTAGGAGGCGCAGCCGAGGCAATGGATGCGCTGGCAAAGTATGTAAAGGAAAAAGGTAATGAATATACCGTGAAGATTGTTACAGCAGATTGGCATCCTTATCATCATAGTTCGTTTGCTGATGAGGGTGGAATGTGGCCACGCCATTGTGTACAACATTCTGTTGGAGCAGCTCTTTGGCAATCACTATTGGTTGCTCTTAATGAATCAAAGGGTGGCTTCACCTTATTGTATAAGGGCGATAGCATAGAGAAGGATGAGTATTCTATTATGCAAAATGAAGCTTCTGCGGGTGTTCTCCATCAATTAATTAAGGCTTTGAAGATAGAACAGATAGATGTTTGTGGCTTGGCTGGAGATATCTGTGTACTGAATACTGCAAAGGATTTAAAGGACGTTATTGGTAGTACAAAGCTCAATGTACTTGAATCATATTCGCCTTCTTTGGACGGTGGAACGGCTTTAAGTGCTTTTATTGCAAGCCTATAACAAACGAGAAGAAGATTGGTTAGCTCTGTATTATTAAAATGAAATAGAGCTAAGACAAATTAGAAGGAGTTAAGTCCATGTCTGTCTCCGCTACTATCTACAGAATGTAAGCGTGAGAAGATAAGATTTAACTCCTTCTAATATGTTGTTTTATCACTGCTGTGGGAAGTAAGTCCTTACGAAAGAAATTGTCTACAGTCTGTTAGTCTTACTTATTAGCAATGCGTCAAGTATGGTCATTGCAGCCATAGCCTCAACAATAGGGACTGCGCGAGGTAAGACACAAGGATCATGTCGACCACGTACATCCATCGTTGTTGCCTCACCCTCTATGTTCACTGTCTGCTGTTCCATAAGTAGGGTTGCAACAGGTTTGAATGCAACACGGAAGTAAATATCCTCTCCGTTACTGATTCCACCCTGTATGCCACCGCTATGGTTCGTTTCTACATTGCATCTTGGGTATTGCATACCATCGCCAGTTGGTAGGAAAGTGTCGTTTTGCTGGCTACCTCTCCATGAAGAACCAGCAAATCCTTCACCATATTCAAAACCCTTCACAGCGTTGATACTAAGCATAGCAGCACCTAATTGTGCATGAAGTTTTCCAAATTCTGGTTCGCCTAAGCCCACTGGACAGCCTTTGATAACGCAAGAAATAACGCCACCGATGGTGTCTCCTTCGCGCTTTACCTGTGCTATTAGGTTCTCCATCTCCTTTGCTTTTAATGGGTCGGGACAGCGAACTGGGTTTGACTCAATGAGATTTAAATCATATTTATAATAATCTTTCTCAAGTAGAATGTCGCCCACTTGTGAAGTGTAGGCAGAGATACTGATACCCTGTTGGCGCAACACAAGTTTGGCTAAGGCTCCTGCTACGACACGTGAAAGTGTAATGCGAGCAGACGCCCGACCGCCTCCACGATAGTCACGAATACCATATTTGCTGTAATATGTATAGTCGGCATGTGACGGACGGAAGATGTCACGGATATTATCATAGTCCTTTGAATGTTGATTGGTATTGCGAACAAGAAAACCAATGGGCGCACCTGTTGACTTTCCCTCAAACACACCGCTCAGCAGTTCTACTTGGTCTGCTTCCTTTCTATCCGTTGTGATATGGCTTTGACCTGGTCGGCGACGTGCCAATTCACGCTGAATGAAGTCTGTGTCAATGGTTACACCAGCTGGCATACCATCAACTATACCACCCACGGCAGCTCCATGGCTTTCGCCGAAGGTGGTAAGTGTGAAGAGCTTTCCGAATGTATTCATGCCAAAGTTCCTATGAATGATAATCGTGATGCGTGATTGATAGGAAAGAAAAATATGTTGTAGACTTTCCTATCATCTCCTTCTCTTTATATGTTCCATAGTAAATAGCTGGACGGGAGAGGGAGAATTTATCTTAATGACAGCCGCAGCAGCCTCCTTCTCCATCTTCATGGCCTCCGCAACCACAGCCACCTCCGTTGTCGCTACCGCAGCCTCCGCCACATCCACCACCACAGTGATGCTGATTCATTTGCTCAAAGAAGTCTTTTACTTCTTCTTCACTTGCCTCACGATTCTCGAAGACATGACCATAGAAAACAAGGTCCTTGCCTGCGAGAGGGTGGTTGAGGTCGATGGTTACTTTATCATCTGATATGTCCAAGACCTTTCCTAAGAAACGCTGACCATTTTCGTTCTGCAAAGGAACGACTGCATCTTTATAGATGTTCTCAGCATCAAAAACTCCGTTAGGTGAGAAAGTAGCCTTGTCGAGAGCTAATACGCTGTTATCGTCATGCTCCCCATAAGCCTGCTCCTTAGTGAGAGAGAACTTGAAGTCTGCGTCTTTTTCAAACTTAACAATCTCCTGCTCAAAGGCTGGTAACGCCATGTTGCAACCTGTATAGAGCTGCATTGGCTGCATATCTTCTGTCTTTTCGAGGAATTGCTCCTCACCATTTTCGATACTATATAGTTCGTAGCTGACTACAACGAGTCGATGTTTATTATTCTCCATTGTTATTTTTATTAATCTATATTTATTATACGTATTTGCAAAGGTAATGATTTAAAACGGAATAAAATCTGCTTAGTTACTGTTTTTTCTTTTTCGTACTACTATTATATATGGTTTATTAGGAAGGGTAGGGTCGTATCTATTTTTTTTGTAACTGATATAAATCAAATGCATTGATGTGTGTCAAAAATATAAGCAAAAATTAATGATAAGTAACGAATAGTTATATTGTGTCCGAATAATCTTGTAACTTTGCATTCGTAATAAGGAAATTAATTACAGAATAAAAGATAATGATAAGTCTTTTAATAAGACTTTAAATAATTAAGAAAGGATAATGAATATGAAGAAGATTGTATTGACAGTAGCAGCAGTGATGAGTATGACAATGGCTTTTGCAGCAGGTGAGAACGATAACAACAACACAACTACAAATGCTAACGCATATAAGTTCAATGTAAGCACATACGCTCTTAGTCGTGCGTTGAATCTTAATTATGATCAGGTTGATGTTGTTGAGGATATTAATCGCACTTTTGCTACAGAGATGATGAATGCTTCTGTTGCTGATAATTCAGAGCGTGACGCTAAGGTTCAGAGTGCTATTAAGAAGGATCTTTCTTATATGCGTTATGTTTTGAGCGACCGTCAGTACCGTGAGTATGTAAAGCTTCTCAACGTTACGCTGAACAACCGTGGCTTGAACAAGTAAGAAATCAACATATTCTCATGTAGAGAAGGTTTCATATATGTAAATGGAAGGCTATGAGTCAGATTCTGACTTATAGCCTTTTTTTTTGGTTCTTCCGTTAAATATGTGGATGCTTTTCGTATTGCTTTAACGAAACAACCAAGGTTACTCACTAAACAAAAATAGGACTAAAACAGTCGTCTATCTATTCTATTATTATCCTCTGACATTGAAAATCATTTCTTTTTAAACTTCGAAAATCAATAGATAAGACTTTGAAAAAACATTACATATGTTCAAGGAAAATATCTATAACTAACGGTAAAAACAGATATACGGAGTAGGTTTGTAACCATAAGTAAATCAATTAGTTATAAAGTGGTAAATTTAAAGGTGCTTAATTGGACTTCAAAAGGGCGTTAGTAAGGGTCTTAAAGGGCGTCTTTTGTAAGTCAATTAAGCATCTCTTAGAAGCCAAAAGAGCATGTATTGGTTTTGAGCTACACAAAAATAGTTTACAAAAATCAATAACATGGGAATAAGTTGTTTGTAGAAGAGCCATGTTGATGCTTCGTACATATGGTACTGAGCTCTAATACATCTTGCATATGTCAGTTTTTTTTTGTTCCTTTGTGGCAGAATACATTACTTATATAATACATTATTTGTAATTAGCCCATAAAGAAATGAATCGTTTAATAGTTTTTCTACTCTTTATATTTACCTCTCTTGGCATTATTGCTCAGCGTCCTCGCTATGAGAAGATGTCGCCATTTGTTCGCGAAGCAATGGCATCGGCATTGGCAACGAAGCAGCTTACTCGTAGTCAGAGTGATGATAGATTGTTGACAGCTTTTGTACGTATTGATGGTAATTCGGCAGAAGTTCTAAGGCAGTATGGCTGTAAGGAGTTGGCACGTGTGGGGGATATTAGTATAGCAGCCATTCCTCTTAGTAAGCTCGGGGCATTGTCGTGTGGCAGACAAGTGAAGCGAATTGAGACAGGAAGACGATGCAGCATACAAATGGATACTACTCGATTAGTTGTTAATGCTGAGAAAGTTTATACGGGTGAAGGACTATCGCAGAGCTATACTGGAAGTGGTGTCGTTGTTGGTGTACAAGATATTGGTTTTGATTTGACACATCCTAATTTTTATTCAGCTGATATGAGCAAGTATCGTATCAAAGCTTTATGGGACCAGTTGTCGCGCGATACTATCGGTTCAACATTATATGTAGGTCGCGATTATGTAGGTCGTGAAGCCTTGTTAGAACTGAAACATCCCATTGATGGTGAGACACAGACACACGGAACGCATACAGCTGGGATTGCTGCCGGTAGTGGGGCAGAAGGGAATGGAGCCGTTTCTCCTTATCGTGGTATGGCTTGTGATGCCGACTTGGTATTGGTTGACAATGCTGCAGATAATGCATCTTTGATAGATCCAAAAGATTATTATAAGTTTACCTATGCCACAGATGCACTTGGTTTTAAGTATATATTCGATTATGCGGAACGTATGCATCAACCGTGTGTCATCAATTTTAGTGAGGGTAGTTCGCAGGATTTTCATGGCTATGACCAATTATATTATGAGCTACTTGCTAAACTAATAGGACCAGGACGAATCATTGTTTCTTCTGCTGGTAACGATGGAGCAAGAAATTCGTATATACATAAGAATATAGGAAAAGAGCGAGCTGGAGCTTTTATCATGGGTAATGAGAAACGCTTTAGTTGTACGGCAAAGTCTAAGCAGACGTTTACTTTTCGAGTAAGTGTATATGATAACGTAGCTTCCCCGCAAATCGTTGATATTTCAACGGTTAATGTTTGTAATGCTCAAGACTCACTACTTACTGATTCCTTATTAGTTGGTGGAAAGAAATATATATGGCGTGTGTTGGCATATCCGAATAGTTATGATACACGTGAGACGGCTTATGATTTTCAAATTAGTAGTCCGTCGAAGCTTGGAGATAGTCCGCAAGTTTCACTTCAAGTTATGGGTAGGGATGCCGATATAGAACTTTACCGTATGTCGGGCTATATGTTTCCACATTCACTTGACCCTGTGTTGGATGCAGGGAATTGTAGATATACAATCTTCTCACCATCCAGTGCGCCAGATGTGATATGTGTTGGTTCGACAAGCTATCGTACACAGTTTGTTAATTATTTAGGTGAAAAGAAGGTGTATGATAGTGGACAGAAGGGCATCCGTTCTCCGTTCTCAGCTATGGGACCAACATTGGATGGGCGTATAAAACCAGACGTAATGGCACCAGGTCAGAATATCATCTCATCTTATAGTACCTTCTTTATCAATAATCCAAAGAATGTAAATGCTTCTGTAAAAAGTGATGTGCGTCATTTTAAATATAATGATCGTACCTATGCTTGGAATGCTAATGCAGGAACGTCAATGTCTGCACCAGTTGTGACGGGTGCGATAGCACTTTGGTTACAAGCTGATCCAACGTTGACGCCAGCTGATTGTCTGGAGATATTCGCTAAGACTTGTTCTCATTATGATACGTCACTCAGTTATCCTAATAATCTTTATGGATATGGGCAGATTGACGTTGCTGCAGGACTGAGAGAAGTTTTACGTAGAAAGGCTTTGGGTATTAATACGATTGGTCAAAAGAAGGTATCAGAGCTATATGATAACCGTATTTACCTCTTAGATGGTCGTTATGTAGGAACTTCTGATGCGAATCTACCTAAAGGTATATATATAAGAAATGGAAAGAAGTTTGTAAAGTAAAAGAAAGTACTCACTAAAAGTAGGTATTTTGCACAAACCATCATTTTTAGGTATTGCAGGTAATACTTTTTCATCGTATCTTTGCAACCGTAAAGATTAATAATATCAGAAATTAAATCAGTAACAAAATATGAAGAAGACTATTGTTGTTTACGGTTCATCAACCGGTACATGCGAAAGCATTGCAAATACCATCGCTGAGAAGCTCGGCGTTGAAGCTATTAACGTGTCAGATTTCTCTGCAGAAGTAGTAGCAGAGAATGACAATCTTATCCTTGGCTCTTCAACATGGGGCGCAGGTGAGTTGCAGGATGATTGGTATGATGGTATTAACGTACTGAAGGGTGCTGACCTCTCTGGTAAGACTGTTGCAATCTTCGGTTGCGGTGATAGCGAGAGCTATTCAGATACTTTCTGTAGTGCAATGAAGGAGATTTATGATGCAGCACAGGGTGCAAATATCCTCCCTGGTGTATCAACAGATGGCTATACTTTTGATGACAGCGAGGCTGTTGTTGATGGTAAGTTCATAGGTCTTGCTTTGGATGATGTAAACGAAGAGGATCAGACAGAAGGTCGTATTGATGCATGGTTGGCAGATATTAAGCCTTCATTGTAAGATAAATAAACTTAGTGCTTACATTATAACTATTCACACGAAGGGATAACTATGATGACAGATATGATGACCGCCGATATGAAGGTGTTGATGAATCACATCTATGAGTACAAGAAGGGTGTTCGACAGATGGTCTTGTATACTTGTAATAAGAAGTATGAGTCATTCGCTACGCTCCGTCTCGAGCATCAGAATATCCCATATATCATCCAGCCGGTGGGTCGTGACCGTATGAACCTGTTCTTTGGTCGTCAGGAGTGTCTTGATGCCATCCGGCTGATGATTACCAAACCTCTTAACCAACTAACGCCAGAAGAGGATTTTATTCTCGGTGCAATGTTGGGATATGACATTCGCGTACAGTGCGAGCGGTACTGTGAACGCAAGTGCCGCACTTGTAAATGTGCGACATAAGCCAGAATTATTAAATGATAATCTTGTTCGCGAAATAAATTATTTCATAATGTTTTTGTATTATAAATAGGCTTGTCGGGAGACAAGCCTTTTTATCTTTATATAATTATAGGTCTGGGTAATCTTTTTATAAAGCGTATTTATCTTGTGAATAACACCACATTTAGTTTAAATGTACGTTGCTGTCACTTTTAACAGTTGCCGTATTTTATTGATGATAAAAGGGTTATGAGTATATAAGATGTGACAGATATGACAGGAAAAATAGTTTTACCTAAAAGTTGATATAGTGATGTTTAGTTTATAGAGGGCAATAGAAGACTCTAAATGAAAGGACGAGGGCTAATATTAACAGTGTTTAGTTAGTATATAATTCGTTGAGGGCTCTCTTTTATATAGGTAATTTTGTGTTTACTTGGGAGGGGTATTTCTCAATATAACCAAGTAATAAATACTCTCTCTTGGTGGTGTAAATCTTATTTACTAACAAATGGGTAAAGGTCTTCCTATCTACTTCTCGGAGGGTGTATATCATTAGCACTCATGGTGTTTACTGTTAGCACCATGAGTGATGAGTATGAATACATTGGCTGAGGGTGGAGAATGGGATTATCCCAAATCCGTCATTAGAGCCTAAACATATTTTGTTTTATTATCGAGTAGATTGTTTGGCTTTATAACACAGGCGTAGCGATCTACGTCAAGTTACAAAGGCAAACAATATGCCGATAAGGAAATAAAAGATGTTAGGAAACAATACCATAGTACTAAGAGCTATGCTTTTGTGTCTAATGACCGCATTTGGGATTATATTAATCCCTTCTAAATATATCCCTTGTGTACACTTTTTCCTTTACATCATCAAGGCATTTGTCGTATCGGTTGGCAATGATGGCATGGCAACGCTGTTTGAAGTCAGCAAGGTTGTTGACAACAAGGCTACCGAAGAAGGTTGCGCCATCTTCAAGCGTAGGCTCATAGATGATGACTTGCGCACCCTTTGCCTTAATACGCTTCATTACTCCTTGAATTGAACTTTGGCGGAAGTTGTCACTATTAGATTTCATAGTAAGGCGATAGACACCAATGACGCACTCCTTCTCATCTTCTGGGCTATAGTCACCACGGTCGTAATAGTCGTAATATCCAGCTTTATGCAATACTTGGTCAGCTATGAAGTCCTTGCGTGTACGGTTACTCTCAACGATAGCTTGAATAAGATTTTCGGGCACATCGGCATAGTTAGCAAGTAACTGCTTAGTGTCCTTAGGCAGACAATAGCCGCCATAACCGAAAGAAGGATTGTTATAGAAAGAGCCGATACGTGGGTCAAGACATACACCTTGAATGATGTTAGATGTATCAAGACCTTTTACCTCAGCGTAGGTGTCTAACTCATTGAAGTAACTTACGCGTAGTGCAAGGTAAGTATTAGCAAAGAGTTTCACCGCTTCTGCCTCTGTTAGTCCCATAAATAGAGTAGGGATATTCTCCTTTATTGCTCCTTCTTGTAGTAATTGGGCAAATAGCTGTGCTGCTTGTTCCAAGCGTTTGTCACCTTCTGGACGACCAATGATAATGCGACTTGGATAAAGATTGTCATAAAGCGCCTTGCTTTCACGTAGGAATTCTGGAGCAAAGAGAATGTTATTACACTTGTATTTTGCTCTAATATGCTCAGTGTAACCAACCGGAATCGTAGACTTAACAATCATGATAGCATCTGAATTCACCTTCATTACGATTTCGATAACTTCCTCAACACGTCGTGTGTCAAAGTAGTTCTTCACAGGATCATAATTAGTTGGCGTAGCGATGACTACAAAGTCCGCATCCCTATAAGCAGTCTCTGCATCCAATGTGGCAGTAAGTTCTAAATCCTTCTCTGCCAAATACTGTTCAATATAATCATCTTGAATAGGCGAACGTCTGTTGTTTATGAGGTCAACCTTTTCTTTTACTACGTCAACAGCCGTTACATGATGGTGTTGACTCAGCAGTGTTGCAATGCTGAGACCTACATAGCCCGTTCCAGCTACAGCTATTTTTAAGTCTTTAATATCCTTATCCATTGTCTTGTTCAGATTGTTTGCAAAGATACGTATTTCTATTCGAATAAGACAATGGATAAGGATAAAATCCTTACTAAATCCCTTCTTATTGCTTTTTGTTTATCCGTTAACTATTCTGTATGTTTTCTTCTTGCAATGAAGGAGTATCATACAGCAATGATAATTTACAGAAGGGGTACTAAACCAAATGATAGGTTTCCTCAAATGGGCGGCGATAACGATCTCCCCAAACGCCATCTGGCATACGAACGCCACAGGTTATAACCATGTTTATTTCTGTATTGTAAGGTAGATTCAGTGCCTTCTTTACCAACAGACTATCGAAACCTTCAAGTGGACAAGTGTCATAACCAGCCTCACTCATAGCCAACATAAATGTCTGAACAGCCAAAGCACAACTCTTGTGTACACTAACTCGCATGTCGCCTTCACTTACTTGACGAATGATTGGACGGAAAAGTCCAATCGTTTGTGCTAAGCCTTTACGAACAAGTCCCCACAATCCAAAGCAACGTGAATAGATAAATGGCATTGCTTTTGCATAATATAGTTCTAATTTCTTAATGCGTTTTTCCTTCTTCTCTGTAGGACTGTACTTGTTGATGTTCTCCTTTTCAAATGCAAGTGTCGCCTGTGCATGTTTCTTATAGAGGTCCTGTCGAGTCACAAATACAACAATCTGTTGTGCAGAACGTGCTGTCAACTGGTTTAAGCATGCTGGCGCCAACTTCTCCAAAACCTTCTTGTCAGTTACATGATAAGCCTCCCAAAGTTGTAAGTTAGAACTTGTTGGAGCCAATGTCGCTTGTTCAATACATTTCTTTACAACTGTGCTATCGACTGGTTTCTTTGGGTCGAAATGTCTGACAGCCCTTCTATGGTCTAATATTTCTTGTAAACTCATAATTTCTTAATCTTTAATAGATGTAAAAGGAGCAAAGTGTATGCCATTATTTCTCTTCTGATAGGTTTGTATGATAGTCTTGTAATAATATGTTAAACAAGAGATTAGATGTATATATTACTAAGTAAAACATTTCTGTTTGAAAAATCCCAGACAACCTTTTCGTTGCCTGGGATTTTATATTTGGACTAATAGTAGTCACATATTAGAATGATGTTTGCTTTATCCGCAGTGGAAGTATTGACGAACAAGTTTCTCCATCATCATCTCCTTGCCTTCTATCTCTTGACGTAGTGTACGGTCATTGTATGAGCGAAGCTGTTTGATAATACCATCAATCATTGCAGGAGAGAATACATCATACTCTTCATAAACCTTACGCTGACGTTCCAAGCAGTCTGCTGAAGCGGCACAGCTATCAGGCAACTGAGCCAAGGTAGCATAGCGTTCTGCATTCTTTGGGTCGTGGATATCACCGTCTGCAAAGGTTCTCTCAGCTTCAGCCTCAGCGTTTGCCATCTCAAAACCATGACGACAAGCCACACAAAGACCTGCTAAAAGCTGATAGATATCAGCTGAAGCATCTGGAGAACGCATCTCAACAGTCTGCTTGATAGAGTAGTCACGCGCTGTAAGTGGTTCTATATCATTAGCTTTGTGGCACATATCCTCGCCAGAGGTCCAACCTAATGGTACGCGAACAAGTACAGAACGGTTACTCATACCCCAACATACATTTGTTGGAGCTTCCTGATGTGGAACGAGACGGAAGTATGATGTTGGGTTCTTATTGCCAAAGGCTGTGATACTCTCAGCTAAGTCCATCATACCAGCAATAGCACGACGAGCATCCTTAGAAAGTTTTCCTCCTTCGAGCATCATGCTCTTTCCGTCCTTCATTATACGCATGTGAATATGCATACCAGAACCAGCCTTACCCACAGTAATCTTTGGAGCGAAGGTAATATCAAGTCCTTCTTCGTAACCTAAGCTACGAATCACCCATTTAGCAATGAGTAACTGTTCAGCACATTCATTTGCTGGGACAGGCAAGAACTCAATCTCATTCTGTTCGTAGCAGCGCCCATTCTCAATGAAATTACCTACCTCAGAATGTCCATACTTAATCTTACCGCCACATTCAGCAATCAGCTGCATAGAACGCATACGGAAGTCATTGCCTTTTGAGAAAGGAGAACTCTCGTGATAACCATGTTGGTCGTCAGCAGGAAATACACCTTCATCCTCTCGGATAACGTAGTATTCTAACTCACCCATAGCATGGAACTCCATACCAGTTACTTTCTTAAAGGCATTCATAGCCTTGCGGAGTGTATATTCTGGAGATGATGCTAATGGATTACCATCTCGATCGAAGAAAGAACAGAGCATGCAAAGTGTTGGAATCTCTGAGAAAGGATCGATGAACGCTGTAGAGAAGCGTGGCATTACATAGAGGTCACTACTACCAGCTGCAATAAAGTTGAAGAGTGAAGAACCATCAACGCGCTCGCCACTTGTAAGTATTGTCTCCAAGTAGTCGGGTGTGTGAAGCATGAAGTTTAGTGTCTTCAATCGTCCGTCACCAGCAGGATACATAAAGTTGACCATTCTGATGTTCAAGTCACTGACAACTTGCTTGATATCATCTTTAGTAAATTCATGTGAGTCTTTGCCCAAGTGTGCTTCCAGCCTATTTGCTGAACACTTAAAAAGGTTATTCTCCATTGTCGTAGCTTTTATAAGATTAGTATTTGATTATGAGGACAAAAATACATATTAATTTCTTTATTCGCAATTATTTTTCATACTATTTTTCTCTATTTATTATCACTGTGGTATTCTTTATTTTTCGTTTTGTACAACTTTCTTTTATATTAGGAACTTGATGTTAGTTTTTCTTCGTATTTTTGCCTCGTTAGAAATAGAAAAGTATAAATCTTATGACAAAGGAGAAAACAATAAATCTGTCATCTAATCGTACTATCCGTAAAGCATCAACAGATGATTTTACTATAGTATCGAACCTAATTGAGCAGGGGAAAGCAAAGATGATTAAAACTGGTAATCCTAATCAATGGTCAGCAAATTATCCTGCGGAGAGTACTATAAGGCGTGACATTGCACAAGGTGATTGTTGTCTACTTTATGAGTGTGGGAAGCCTATTGCAACCTTTGTAGCTAAGGCGGGTCCAGAACCTAATTACCACCGTATTGATAATGGTAGTTGGCTTGATGACCAACCTTATTATGTCATCCATCGTGTAGCTTCTTTGGAAGGTGTACATGGTGTAATGGCTGACATAGTCAACTATTGTTCGGCATTTACCTCTTCTATTCGTATAGATACCCATGCAGATAATCGCCCGATGCAGGCTTCTTTGATTCGTTTAGGTTTCGTTTATTGTGGTATTATCTATGTTGAGAATGGAGATAGTAGATTAGCTTTTCAGCGCGTTTTTTAGTATTTTGTTAGTGGTTATCTACTCCTTGATCGTCTAAATCTTACTCCTTCATTTTAGTAACTTTGGGGGATAGCTAAGCCCTACTGCTGAGCTATTTTGTAAAAAGAAGAAATCATTTACATGAAGAAATTTTTGTAGATATAGCTTTGAAAAATCATTACATAGTTTCTGGTAAAGTATCTATAAATAACGGCAAAATCATGTGTAAAAAGCAAGTTTGTAACCAATAGTAAATCAGTTGTTTATGAAGTAGTTTGAAAAAAGGTGCTTAATTGGACTTCAAAAGGGCGTTAGTAAGGGGCTTAAAGGGCACCTTTTGCAAGCTTAAAGGGCGTCTATAAGAAGCCAAAAGAGCATGTATTGGTTTTGAGTTGCATGAAAATAGTTTACAAATACCAATGATGTGGGAATAAGCTATTTGTAGAATACAGAAAGACATAGTATCTATTTGCATTTTATCTTGTAGTTTGTCTTCTATGTAAGACTATCTATTTAGGATAGTCTTACTATGCAAATGTATCAAGTCTTTATTCTATTTTCAATCTATGTATTAAACTAAAATCGGTCATTAGAGGTTAAACATCGATTTGGGTTTAACAGAAGAACCATTTTTTTGGGGTCTTCAGGATTTTTGAGTGATAAGGTTTGCCACTTAAGGTTAGGTTTCTTAGGAAATGTCACACGGAGGTACGGAGAGGACGGAGGATTATTAAAACAAAGCAATGGAAGTAACGGAGGCACCGTTGGTGCGTAGAGCAACGGAGTTTGTTTGCCAATTCTATTAGCAATTTATATGCAAAGCGTTTATCCCAAAATAGTTATTAAGAATTTGTACGCTACATCTCCGTCGCTCTTTGTGCCATCGGCACCTCCGTGACATTGCGTTACCTCCGTCCCCTCCGTGACTCTGTGTGCCTATTATATAAGACTTTTAGTTTATCACTCCATATTCCGGAAGAACCATTTTTTCAGCTCCTATTTACTCCATAGTTTCAACAGTTACGTTTTCAAATTCAGCCATAAAGTTAAGGAGATGATTCTTATAACGTTTCCGTTTGAACTTCATTTCCATCGTTACGACGAAGTAATGACCTGAAGAAGTGTCTTTGCGTGTCATCTCGTAGGAATCAATAATAATCTCCTTATCGCGTAATCGTTGCAAGACAGGTTGAATGTTTTCTTCTTTTGGAGTACTAAAAGTAACGGTTATATTGCGTGTTCCAAAGTGTTGGAGTATAAAATAAAGTGCTTCCAAACAGAGCAAGACGAGGACAGTTGTAGCAATAGAGAGTACATACATTCCTGCACCTGCAGTCATACCAATAGCCGATGTTACCCATAGACCTGCTGCAGTTGTCAGTCCACGTACCACATGCTTTTGAAAGATAATTGTTCCCGCACCAATGAAACCAATACCCGTTACTACTTGTGAGGCTATACGACTGGGGTCGAGTGACACTTGCTCGTAATGGCCGAGTACATCATCAAAGCCAAACTGTGATAGAATCATAAACAAACCACTACCTAATGCTACAAGGAAGTGGGTTCGGAAACCAGCCTCCTTTGCACGATACTCACGCTCCAAGCCAATCACACCACCTAACATAGCAGCTACGAATAGTCTCAGTACAAATTCATAAGTTATTATGTTCATGTTCTTTCTTTATTATGTAATGAATAAATCGTTGTCGCAAAAATACAAAAAACTTCACGCATCTCACTCTTTTCTTCCCTAAAATTATTTTTTCATGAATGAAATTCTCTGTTTCTTAGAAATTGATTTGTATCTTTGTGAGCATAAACGCTAAAGTCAAGATTATGACAGAGAAGGAGAAACAGCAGAAAGGGATGCTTTATCAAGCAAACGACCCAGAAGTTTTAAAAGACTTATACTACTGCGAGAATGAATGTTTTGAAATTAATCAGATTCCTCCTTCACGTAGGGAGGAACGCATGGAACGCCTTAGAAAGTTGTTTGGTAAGGCAGGCGAGGGAATGTTTATTGTTGCCCCGTTCTTCTGTGACTATGGTTATAACATTGAAGTCGGTGAGAATTTCTTTGCCAATACTAATTGTGTGATTCTTGATGAGGCTAAGGTGACATTTGGTGATAATGTTTTTATTGCACCTAATTGCGCCTTCTATACTGCTGGTCATCCACTTGATGTTGAGCAGCGTAATAAGAAGATAGAGTATGCACTACCTATTCATGTTGGGAATAATGTGTGGATAGGTGGCAATGTCGTCGTCGTGCCGGGTGTGACGATAGGCGATAATACTACGATTGGTGCTGGTTCTGTCGTTACACATGATATTCCAAGTGGTGTCGTAGCTGCTGGTAATCCGTGTAGGGTGATTCGAAAACTGGAGAAATAAAAGAGTTATAGCTTAAGAAAGATTAGGAGCATAAAGAAGATGATATGCAAAAGTATAACTCACCTATTTAATAATAGGGCATAGATGGCTATGGTCTTTATGCTTGTTGTTCTGTGCTTAGGGAGGTGTTTATGAATACTCAAAGTATATGATAAAGCTTTTCTAAGTACTGATGAATGTAGAAAAATGTAAAAGAAGGCCTGTTTTGTGGTTGTTTTTTTTACAATAAACTAAACAAAACACATATTTAACATCTTTTATATGTGTAATTGTAGAACGGACGTTTAAAATGATTTAACTTTGCGATTAATAAACCTAAAAGCATTTTTTAACCTAAAGTATACTTAAAGCCTATGTACCTAAAAAGAAAAAGGACTACGAGCTTATTGATGGTGGCTTTGTTCAGTACAAGTTTACTGCATGCCAACATTACGTACGAAGCGAATGCAGCTGTTGTTCAACAGCAGTCTGTATGTAAAGGAACTGTTGTCGACAATAATGGAGACCCTGTTGTTGGTGCCTCTGTCTTTGTCGTAAGTAATGGACAGAAAAAGGGAAGTGTGACTGACCTTGATGGTAATTTTGAGATTGCAGGCGTTGCTTCTGGCTCATCACTTACTATTTCTTATGTTGGTTACAAGACCCAGCAGGTAACTTGGAGTGGTAAGGACCTTAAGGTTACTCTCCAAGAGAACAGTGAGATGCTTGATAACGTTGTTGTTGTCGGCTACGGTACTCAGAAGAAGGTTAACCTTACTGGTGCTGTCTCTGTTGTTAATTCTAAGCAACTTGAGTCTCGTCCTGTAACGAGTGTTGCTCAGGCATTGCAGGGTGAGGTTCCTGGTTTGAACTTCAGCGTAGGTAATGCGGGTGGTTCACTTAACAGCCGTATGAGTATGAACATCCGTGGTATTGGTACCATCGGCTCTGGTTCAAATGCTGCCCCTCTCGTTCTTATCGACGGTTCTGAGGGTGATTTGTACTCAATCTCTCCAAATGACATTGAGAGTATCTCTGTATTGAAGGATGCTTCTTCAAGTGCTATCTACGGTTCACGTGCAGCCTTCGGTGTTATTCTTGTTACAACCAAGAGTGGTAAAGAGGGTCGTACAAACGTTTCTTATAATGGTAACGTACGTTTCTCTACAGCAACTCAGATTCCTGAGATGCCTAACTCATATGACTTCGCACGCTATTGGAATGATGCTGCTGCTAATAGTGGTGGTAATGCTCCATTCAGCCAGGATATGCTGAACAAGATTAAAAACCATATCAATGGCACACCTGCACCAGGTGAAGAGGTTACTACAACATGGCAGGGTACTGAGGCTAATGAGCCTTGGAGTATGTACACAGGTTCTTGGGACAATACCAACTGGTTCAAGGAGATGTATAGGTCTGGCGTACCTTCAACAGAACATAATATTTCTGTAAGTGGTGGTGGTAATAAGGTGAACTATTATCTCAGTGGAGCACTCCTCAGCCAGCGTGGACTTATTCGTCATGGTAAGGATAAACTCAAGAGATATAACTTCTCTGCTAAGGTTACTGCAAATCTCACTAATTGGGCAACAGTTTCTTACAACTCAAAGTGGGTACGTGAGGACTATAGTCGTCCTTCTTACATGACAGGTCTCTTCTTCCATAACATTGCTCGTCGTTGGCCGACTAACCCTGTTTTCGATCCAAACGGACACTATGTTCATGGTAATGAGATTCTTCAGATGGAGAATGGTGGTCTTGACGCTACACAGAACGATAAGCTTTATCAGCAGTTAGCTCTCGAATTCCGTCCAATCAAGGGTTGGAAGATTCGTTTGGAGGGTAACTACAATACTGTTAACTACCACAACCATTGGGATGTATTGCCTATCTACTATTATGATCCAGATCAGCATCCAGTAGCTGCTGCATGGAGTGGTGACTACGCAGCTGGTAAGTCAAACGTAGGTGAGTCTATGTCAAAGAACAACTATTATAATGGTCGTTTCTTTACAGAGTACGCATTCACATTGAACGATAAGCATGACTTTAAGTTCTTGGCAGGTTTGGATATGGAGTCTAACATTTACACTTATCTTGGTGTATCACGTGCAGACTTGATTACTCCAACTGTTCCTACACTTAACAATGCTACTAACAAGGATGTGAAGCCAGGCTTCTCAAATACTCAGTGGGCTACAATGGGTGCTTTCGGTCGTATCAACTATGCATACGATTCACGTTACCTTGTAGAATTCTCTATCCGTCGCGATGGTTCTTCACGCTTTATTGGCGATAAGACATGGGGTACATTCCCTTCACTCGCATTGGGTTGGAACATTGCTAACGAAGCGTTCTTCAAGCCTTTGACAAAGACTGTTAATACGCTGAAACTCCGTGCTACTTATGGTGCTTTGGGTAACACCAATATCACAGCACTCTATCCTTGGTTCTTGGGACAGCCTGCAAGTGCATCTGCATCTTCATGGCTTGTTAATGGCGAGCGTGTGAATATCTCTAATGTTCCTGGTTTGGTTTCACCTAACTTGACATGGGAAAGTGTTCGTTCATGGAACATTGGTCTTGACTTCGGTTTGTTCAACAACAGATTGCAGGGTACTTTTGACTACTTTGTTCGTACAACAAAGGATATGGTAGGTCCAGCTCCAGTTAAGCCTTCTATCTTGGGTGCAACACAGCCAGCTGAGAATAATAGTGATATGCGTTCTAATGGTTGGGACTTGGAAGTTAGATGGCGTGATAGAATTGGTCAGGTTGGCTATGGTATCAAGCTTGTTCTCTCTGATGACTACCAGACTATTACACGTTACTACAACCCTAACCGTCTACTCTCACAGTGGTGCGAAGGCAAGCGTATGGGTGACATCTACGGATATCAGGTAGAGGGTATTGCTCAGACTAACCAGCAGATGGACGAGTGGTTGGTTAATAACAAACCATCATGGGGTTCTAACTGGGCTGCCGGCGACGTTATGTACAAGGACCTTGATGGTGACAAGAAGGTGAACTCTGGCAAGAGCACATACGATGATATGGGTGACTTGACCAAGATTGGTAACTCTTTGCCACGTTATCGTTTCGGTATTACTTTGGATGCTAACTGGAAAGGCTTTGACTTCCTCATCTTTATGCAGGGTGTTGGTAAGCGTGACTTCTGGGATGCTTCTCCTTATAGCGTTGGTGCTAATACAGGTTTGTGGCAGAGTGCAGCATTTAAGGATCACCTTGACTACTGGCGTCCAGCAACAGACACTAACTTCGGTCCTAACACTAATGCTTACTACCCACGTCCTCTCTTTGGTCAGGGTTCTAAGAACTTCCAGACAAGTGACCGCTACTTGCAGAATGCAGCTTATATGAGAATCAAGAATATTCAGCTTGGTTATACTCTCCCTGCTGCTATCGCAAGCAAGATTGGTGCAAGCCGCGTTCGTTTATACTTCTCTGCTGAGAACCTCGTAACATTCACAAAGATGAACAAGATCTTTGACCCAGAGGCTACTGGCGGTGATTGGGGACCAGGTAAGCTCTACCCACTCCAGAGAACAATTTCTTTCGGTTTAAATCTTAATTTTTAATTCGTAGCAATTATGAAGAATATAATTTCAAATATATTGAGGGGAGGATTGCCAATTCTTTGCTTAGGCATGACGGTTACGTCATGTAGCGATTTCCTTGACAGACCGCCACTCGATCAGATTTCTCCTGACTCTTACTATACAACAGCTGATCAGCTGGGTACGTTCACTATCAACTACTATACATCTATCTTCCCTAACAACAGTGGATGGTTTGCAGGTGTAGCGACATTTGATGATGGAACAGATAACCAAGCTTCAAGAGGCGGTAACTCTGGAATGTACTTACAAGATCAATGGAAGGTACCTACATCTGGTGGTATTGGCATGAACGCTATTCGTAATGTCAATAAGTTCATCAATGAAAGTGAAGCAAAGATTGCAGCTGGAAAGGTGACAGGCACTCCTGAACAGATTAACCAGTATATGGGTGAGGCTTACTTCATCAGAGCTATGCTCTATTATAGTAAGCTCCAAGATTATGGAGACTTCCCTATTGAGTTGAAAGAACTTAACGTTAACAACGACCTCGTAGAAGCAAGTAAGCGTCAGCCTCGTAACCTTGTTGCACGTCAGATTCTTTCTGATATGGATAAGGCTATTGATAAGTTGCAAGTGACAATTGCTAATAAGGTTCGCATCAATAAGAATGCTGCTTTAGCTATGAAGTCAAGAATGGCACTCTATGAAGCTACCTTCGAGAAGTATCACAGAGGAACTGGTCGTGTGCCAGGTGATGCTAACTGGCCAGGTAAGAACAAGGAATGGAACAAGAACTTCACTATCAATCAGGATGATGAAGTAAACTTCTTCCTTGATCAAGCTATTGATGCTGCTAAGAAGGTGTGTGATGCTGTGCCTTTGAAGACTCAAAACAGCCATGTGATGAATCCAAGTTCTATTGGTCAGTACAATGGTTGGAATTCATACTATGATATGTTTGCAAGTCCAGACTTGTCTAAGTACCCTGAGGTGTTGTTGTGGCGTCAGTTTAATTCAAATTTGACACCATCTCTTGCTCACCTCACTTCTAATAAGCTTCGTGGTGGTGCGTCTACAGGTTGGACACGTGGACTCGTAGAGTCATTCCTTATGAAGAATGGTTTGCCTATCTACGCATCTGGTTCAGGCTATCATGGTGATACTACTGTTGATATGACTAAGACCGATCGTGATGAGCGTCTACAGCTCTTTATGTTTGGTGAGTCTGACGTTCTTGGTATTGACCAAAAGAGTATTGACTTGGCTAACAAGAAATTGGCTGCAGGAGCAACTCCACTTACTAAGATCTTGTTCAATGCTGCAACACTTTTTGCAACAGACCAGGCAAGTAGAGACGTAACTGGTTATCGCCAGCGTAAGTTCTACAACTACGATCCTGCAATGCAGTTAGGTCAGACTTTCTCAGATGTTGATGGTCAGATTATCATCCGTGTTGAGGAAGCTATGCTCAACTATATTGAGGCTTCTTACCTCCGTACAGGTTCATTGGATGCAACAGCAACTGGTTATTGGACAGCTTTGCGTGCACGCGCTGGTATCACTGCTCCAATCTCAACAACTATTGCTGCAACTGATATGAGTAAGGAGGCTGATGTGAATCGTCCATCATACGACTGGGCAGCATTCTCTGCTGGTCATCCAGTGGATGCAACACTCTATTCTATCCGTCGTGAGCGTCGTAGCGAGTTTGCAGGTGAAGGTCTTCGTAATGATGACTTGATTCGTTGGGCATCTTTGGATCAGGTGAAGAACTATCAGATTGAGGGTGTTAACTTCTGGGATCAGATTTATCAGAATCCTTCTTTCGTAAATGATAAGGGTGTGAGTCTGATTATTGCTGATGGTGAGTCTAATGCTACGATGTCAGCTAAGACACTTTCAAAGTATGTTCGTCCTTACCAGATTCAGAAGACTAACAACATTCTCTATAATGGTTACACCTTCTATCAGGCACATTACTTGTCTCCATTCTCTTATCAGGAGATGCAGCTCTGTTCACCTGATGGTACTGCAGAGAACTCTAATTTGTACCAGAATATCTACTGGCCAGTTCAGGCAAATGGTGAAGCTATCAAGTAAGTTTATGCTGAATAAAGTATAATCAATTAGATTACAAATAATGTTAGAGGGTGTGTCAAGCGATTGATACACCCTCTTTCTATAGTATGTTGTAAGGAGTTAATGCTCAACCCCATGTGTGACGAGTAACAAGATATATTTCATAAAACAGCCTTATAAGTTGTTGAAGTCATTTTTTTATAGACGCTTCACTTGTATATGTGAGAATAAAAGGATATCTTTGCAAGATATCTTTTTGATATTTATACGTAGGTTTTTGCCACAATAAATTAATTATGTTAACATTTACTATCATTATACTAATTTGTATTCTTGTTCTTGGTGTATCACTATTAGTGAGTCATTGGAATAATGGTGCGAAGAGTGGGGAGTCGGTAAAAATAGAAACACTTTACAAAAAGAACTGGCGCTCCTTTTTTTGGATGTCCCTACGTGTGGTGTCGTTGGCTTTGGTTACTGCCTTTTTGTTTTTAATGTTACTTGCTTCGTTTGCAGGTGATGATGCAGCCGAATGTTGCTTTTTATTAATGATATTTGTAGTTGGAAGTTGGTTTATTTCAATACCTATTCTTGTTATTTATATCTGCTCAGCAGTGCAAGCCATTCGGCATCGTGATTATACGAATAAAGTTTTTCTTGGCTGTCATTGTTTTAATGTCCTTCAGCTACTTTGTTTTGTACTTTTTGGAGGCTTACCTATTTCTTCTTAAACCCGATAGGCAATTCTTTAAATCAATTTTCCTGTCACTGCTGTCATTCTTTGTGAAGAGGTAATAGGCTGTTATACAGAGAGTTCTCTTTAAATGTTAAAATGACAGCAACTTGAAAATAAAAATCTAAGATGGTAATGTGTAATAAATGGCTTCTAAGTTAAGTGGGATTTGCCTATTTATTTATGAACATGTGTTACTTATAGAAAAAGCCCTCATCCTTTTACAAAAGCTATAGCTCTGTAGATGGATGAAGGCTTTTTAATTAGGATGTTTTATTAACTCTTTAGAACTTGTAAGTCACTGTAGCTTTTATGCTGCGTGGAGCACCTGGGAAGGAACGGAGCTTGTCATATCCACCCACCCAATAAACTTTGTTCATTGCGTTGTCGAGATTTAGTTGTACCTGCAGGTTACGGAGACGATAGTAAAGTGCTGCATTGAGGAGTCCATAGCCAGGATAGATAATGGTATTCTCACGTCTTCCAACCTGTCCGTAACGCTTTGTTACTGCATTGAAACCCAGACCGAAACCAAAGTTGCGTAGCGCACCTGTCTGAATGATATACTTTGACCAAATGTTGAAAGAGTTACGTGGTGTATTTGGTCGTTGCATACCATAGTCTTTCTCTGAGTTGGTTGCAGTCTTTGTGATAGCAGCATGGGTGTAGGCATAGTTAGCAACGATACTCCAATTAGGAAGAATGAAACCTACTACATCAAATTCAATACCCTTTGAAGTTTCTTCTCCCACCTGTTCTAACAACTCAGGGTTGTTTGCATCGTTGGCATTATAGAGTGTATTGCGTTTCTGAAGATGGAAGAAAGAAAGGGTTGTACTGAGTCGTTTGTCAAACCATTCACCTTTCAAGCCCGCCTCCAACAACTGGCTGTATTCTGGGTCGAATGGTCCACCGGTGTTAGGGTTACCCTGTACGGATGCACTCTGTGGTTCAAAGCCTTTTACCCATGTACCATACACATTCAGATTCTTGTTGATAGCAACGACTGCACCAAGACGTGGAATGAACGCATGCTGTGTAGTACGGCTTTCCTTATTAGTCTTATAATTTAGTACATCGGTGAATATCTCCTGACGAATACCCAAGAGAAGCTTCACTGGTCCTACTTCCATCTGCTCTTGAAGGTAGATACCATGAGAATACTGCAGGTAAGGAGAGAGTGCTGTTGAGACAAAGATATACTTTGAATAGTCACGCTCAATGTTGTTATTATTACTTGTCAAGTCATAGTAAGGCACATTCGTTCGTGGATTACCATCCTTGTCGAGTACGTATTTAGCAATGTTTGCAGGCTTGAAAGCCGTTGTTGTCGTACCGTCCTTCAATAGGTAGCCTCCAGCAGTCATTGCTGATGAGCCTGCTTGTTGTGCCATTTGGAAATAGTCATAGCCCAAGAGGATACGATGATTGACTGGCCCCGTGCTTACATTATAGTTAAAATAGGTGTTGAAACTATTGTTTCGGAAGTGACGCTGGCGTATAAGACACTGCATAAGGATGCGTGACGGACTTTGTGTACCATCGGCTAACTTCACATACGCATTAGCCTGATTGTGCTCACGGAGGTCTTCATCATAGGAAGAGTTCAGATAGGTAGCATTGAAAGAGAGGTTATCCGTGAACTTATGAGTTACACCAAGCGTGATATTCACGAGGTTCTCCTTTAGATAGTCATTTGTTGCAGAGAGCGAACGACTAATTGGTACTGAATTGAGGTCACCATCTCCAAAGATAGGCTGACCACGGTCAACCTTACCATCAGTGCGCTGATAAACGATGTCGACGTTAAAGCGTGTCCTTTGTGTTGGGAGAAACGAGAAAGATGGTGCAACGATATAGTTTGTATTTTCCTGTAGGTCACGGTAAGAATCAGTATGTTCGTAACCGATGTTAAGGCGATATAGCAGGGTGTTCTTCTTGTCTAATGGACCAGTAAAGTCTCCGTAGGTGTTCAGTGTGTTAAAGCTACCAACAGTTGTTGATACTGTATTGCGTTGATAAGGTAGTGGTTTCTTAGTTACACGATTAATAACACCACCCGGTGCAGCATTGCCGAAGAGAGCAGAAGCAGGACCTTTGATGACTTCAACACGCTCGATATTTGCCAATGACTGCTGTTTCCAAAGACTTGTCTGTGCACGCATACCATTGACAAGGTTTCCTGAATTGCGGTTACCAGTAGTGCGGAAACCACGGATAGAGAAGTCATTATAGAAGGTATATTGGTTTACACCACTGATATTCTTTACCACCTCATTAACTGTGGTTGCGCCTTGGTCGCGCACTAACTCCTTTGTTACGTAACCGATAGATTGTGGGATGTCTTTCAAAGGTGTCTCTGTCTTTGTACCGATGAAAGAGTTGGTATTCTTGTATGAACGTTCGTTACGTCCAATTACTTCTACCGTCTGCAACACTTGGTCGTGCAGATAAGGAGTTGAGAACAATGTGTCTTGTGTAAGGCTGTCTGTTGGAACTTTACCCACCGTGTTCCCTTGTGCATTTATTGGCAGGGCTGCTGAATATAATAAGGTGCCTGTCAATAAAAGATAAGAGTGTAATCTTTTAACCATATTGATAAATATAATGATCCTGAAATAATTTATAAGCGGTGCAAAAGTATATATAAAATATGAATACCACAATACCTAAGAGTTGGTATAAATTAGTTTCTGTTAGGTTATTGAGTGACAATATGTAATAATAAGTCCCTACTTATGTGTTGTGGGAGAGCACTTGTAAAAGTTAGAAAGAATGGTTTAACTTCCGTATCTTTCCAAATGTAGCGAGAAATAGAATGTTAGTTTACCCTTATGAAAAAGCTGTTAGCTGAAGAGGGGACGCTAAACGGGTAAGTATAAATTGTAAGGATATTTCTGTAATTACTCCCTCTTCATTCAGAGAAAAGGCTGTATATGAGGGAAGAAGAGGCCTAACTACGTTCAAGAACATGCTCTTCTTATATGAAGAAGACGCCCTTCTTGCTGCAAGAGGGACGTCTTCTATGATGCAATCTGTAATATGCTGATTTGTTGTATGTTATGAGCTTGGTTGTTGGAGATGTTATATCCTTTCGGTGAAGATGTTTTGTACGATGTTATGTAATGATTTTTTATTACTTTACTGGTTCTTTTGAAACATGGAAGATTACCCATTACGTTTCTATGAAGATGTTGAGCAAAGTAGTAGCTTACGTTCTGTTTCTTAGTGTAACGTCGGCTGGAAAGTTATTAGTCGGACGGTAAGTCGTCTCTTTTCTTTTAACTACGTTACCCAACAATAATGTTTTTTACACCTCTGTATTCTGAAGAACATACTTCGGAGACTCACCATACTTGTTTGCTTCTGGCTGACTATCTTGTAGAAGGAAAACCAGAATTGTAATACCTAAGGCGATGTTTATTAGATAGAAAACGATAGCTAAGATACCTGTTATGCTTGTTATAGCACTAATCAAAACGTTCATTGCGGCCTGAATATCTTGTGATCGTATGGCTTCTAAATATGCGCTGAAGTTGAAAGACACAAAGAAAAGTGTACAAGAAATTGTTCCCACACAAGCTTGGGCAGCCCACCACCATCCGCTTCTTCCAGTGTCATGTAAACGACGGAACTGCATAGAAATACCTGCAATACTAAGAACAAGTGCTACAAGAGGTCCAACAAAGGGAACTAATGATATAACAAAAGCTGCGATGAAGAGGGTAAGAAAGCCCCACCAATACTCAGAACGACGGATGCGTCCATTGAACTGAAAGAATTTCTTGAATGCGTTCTGTGCTGCTACAGCAAACTCAACTTGTGGTAATTCTTTGTACTGTGACATAATTTAGTATAGTTTTATTTGTTAATCTTAAATGCTCATTTGTCTTATTCTTTCAGGAGGTCAGGGCGTAGTCGTTTAGTACGTTCCATTGCCTGATCAAACTCCCATTGTCTAATCTTCGCCTCGTTTCCACTTAGCAGAATCTCTGGAACATCCCAACCATTATAGCTACGAGGGCGGGTGTAAATTGGTGCTGAGAGCATATCGTCCATAAAGCAGTCGGAGAGTGCACTCTGTTCGTCACTGATAACACCTGGAACCAGTCGTACAACAGCATCAGCAATGATGGCTGCTGGTAGTTCGCCACCTGTTAAAACAAAGTCGCCAACAGATATTTCACGTGTAATAAGATGGTCGCGTACACGTTGGTCAACACCTTTATAATGTCCTGCAAGAATAATGAAGTTACCTCCCAATGAGAGGTCATTAGCAATCTTCTGATTGAACTGTTCGCCATCAGGAGATGTAAAGATGACTTCATCGTACTCCCGCTCTTCCTTCAAAGCAGCGATACAGCGGTCGATTGGCTCAATTTGCATGACCATACCAGCTTGTCCACCAAAAGGATAGTCGTCAACACGGCGCCATTTATCCTTAGTGTAGTCACGAAGATTATGTAGACGAATCTCTGCCAATCCTTTCTTTTCAGCTCTGGCAAGGATGCTCTCGTGTACGAATCCTTCCAGCATCTCTGGTAATACGGTGATGATATCTATTCTCATATAGGCACAAAGTTAACTAATCTTTTGCTATTACGTTGATAGTTTAGGATTTTTTTGTAACTTTGCCGTAGATTCTAATATATAAACTAAGAACAGTTATGAAGAGATTCTTTACCCTCGCTATTATGGTAGCAGCTTTTTGTTGTGCAAATGCACAAGATGTCCAGTTGCATTATGACTTAGGTCATAGTCTTTACAAGAACCTAAGTTCTCGTACGTCGGTAACAACAACAGTAGAAATGTTCAAACCTGACACATGGGGTTCTACCTATATGTTTACTGATATTGATTACAAGAGCGATGGAGTAATGGGAGCTTATTGGGAGATTTCACGTGAGTTTAATCTTACGAAGAATAAGCAGTGGGCTGCACACGTTGAGTATGACGGTGGTTTAGGTTCTGGTAAAACTATGGATAGCTATTATGGTAACCGTTATCAGCATGCTGTTCTTCTTGGTGGAGCATGGAACTGGGCTTCAAAAGACTTTTCAAAAACGTTCAGTCTTCAGTTAATGTATAAGTATCAGTTTAAGAATGCTCACACTGGTGCACATCCTTTCAGTGGTTTTCAGCTGACAGAGGTGTGGGGTACAACCTTCGCTAAGGGTCTTTGTACATTCTCTGGATTCTGTGACCTTTGGTATGATCCAAATGTTAATGGTAAAATGATTCTTCTCTCTGAGCCTCAGTTCTGGTTTAATCTCAATACGCTAAAGGGAATGAAAGATGTAAACCTCTCTTTGGGTACTGAGGTTGAGATTAGCAATAACTTCGTTTGGAATGACAAAGGTCAGAATAATCGTTTCTACGCTATCCCTACAGTGGCAGCTAAATGGACATTCTAAGCAGATAAATAGAACTGAATTATTTTAAGATAAGAAAAGGAGGCGATATGTATGTCGTCTCCTTTTGCTATGTTTAGTAAAATCTGATGTTGTTAGAATAAACTTCCTTCTGTTGGTTGTGAAGGTGTTTCTGGTGCTGTAACCTGTGTAAAGCGAGCTATGAATTCATCTTCAGAGATAATAGGAATGGAAAGTTCCTTTGCTTTCTGATTCTTTCCAGAAGTACTTTCTACGTCATTATTAATAAGATAATTTGTTGATTTAGAAACAGAACCAGTTACCTTACCACCTTGACTTTCTATGTACGCTTTCAGTTCGTTACGATTCTTATAATGATGAACATCACCTGTAACGACGAAGGTTAATCCCTGGCAACTATCACCAGTTGGTGCTGATGAAGGTTGACTAACGTTTAGCTCAACTAACAGATGCTGTAGCATAGACTGATTATCAGTATCTTTCATCCAGCGTACAAAACTTGCACTCTTCTCTGGTCCAATACCAGCAATCGTTGAGAAGACATCTTCTGCAGCACTTTCTGTAGCCGTTTTAATAAGTTCTTCCAATGGATATGCTGATAAAAGACGATTACAAACATCCTGTCCAACAAGGGGAATGTTTAAAGCAAAGAGCAGACGACGTGCTTCAACATTACGCGCTTTTTCAATAGCAGCCAATAACTTAGTGACACTCTTGTTTCCGAAACCTTCCATTGTACGCAGTTCTGTGGCATGTTCTGTAAGATGGAAAAGGTCGGCATATTCACGAATCCAGCCAAGGTTAATAAATTTCTGCACGGTTTGTTCAGAGAGTCCGTCAATGTTTACACCTTCTTTTGATACAAATCTACCAAACTTCTTCAGCTGTTTAGCTGGACAATGTGTATTGGTACAGTGTAGTGTGCGTGTTCCACTAACCTCGCTTTCGCTAACTTCTGTAGCAGAATGGCATACTGGGCAAGTCTCAGGAATATGGAAAGTACCAACGCTTTCAATAACGTTAATAACCTTTGGAATAATCTTATTTGCCTTTATAACAGCTATCTTTGTTCCTTTATCACCAATCCCTAATCTCTCACACTCGGAGATATTACAGAGTGAAGCACGTTTAACGGTTGTTCCTTCTAAGTCTACAGGACGAAAAACAGCTACTGGCGAGATTGTTGAAGCAGCACATGACCATTCTATATAGTCTAATTCTGTTTCAGCGCTCTCGTCTTGCCACTTAAAGGCATAGCCTGCACGTGTGGCATGATGACCTGTAACAGAACCTGTTGCAGCATAAACGGTGTCGTCGTATGAGATTACCAAGCCGTCAACAGGGTAGGGGAATGGTGATGAACTCACACCAGTAACTCTTTCTGTCCAATGATGAATGACCGCTTCTATATTGTCAATGGTAGGCTGTTCAATGAGCTCTCTGTCTATAACTTTGAATCCTTGTTGTTCAAGCCACTCCATTCTTTTGCCCCAAGAAGTTATTTCTTCCTCTGTATAAACGAGTGTAAAAGGAATCCAACGCAAGTGGCGGGCTTTTACTTCATTGATGTCTTTCAGTGTGAGTGAGCCTGATGCGAGGTTGCGAGGGTTGGCATATTCTTCCTCTGCTTCCATGTTAAACTGCTCAAAGTCAGGATAACTGATGACAGCTTCACCACGGATAACAAGATGTCCCTTATAGGGAATGGTTTGCAAGATACCATCAATAGCCGTAGAAAGATGAGTAATATTGGTGCCAATATGACCATTTCCACGTGTGACAACCTTTGTCAGTTTACCATTGTCGTATGTAACAACAAGTGTCAATCCATCCAACTTCCATGAGAGCCATATAGGTCTATTCTCTGACCATTTAGCAAGGTCTTCTACCTTCTTAGTTTTTGCCAAGGAGAGTGCAGGGAACTCATGTTCTTCTTTTTTACCGGCAACATTATCGGCAGATACATTTTGTGTTGGAGAATCGGGGAGTATAATACCTGTTTCTTCTTCTAACTTTTTTAGCTTATCAAAGGCTGCATCCCATTCATAGTCTGTCATAAGTTCGTCACGACCATTGTAATAAGCGTCGGATGCAGCATTAAGTTGATTAACAAGTGATTGTATCTCTTTGTTCATTGTTTTGTTTGTTGATAGACGATAGTAAATCGTACTAAATGAATAAAAGTAGAAATAGGCAAAGACAAACTTCTTACTATTATTTCCAAAGCTGTTTGATGAGTGCCGCATCAGCTTCAGTCCAGTTGAGTTTTGAGAACTCTTCTGGTTTCAACCAGCAGGAATCGATATGTTCGAGAAGCTTAAAATCATTGTCATGTGCCATACAGTCATAGGCAGTAAGGGTGATGGTAAAGTCTGGATAGTTATATTCAACACTCCCAAGTTTTGCTCCGACATAGATGTTCCAGTCCATTTCCTCAAGTATTTCACGACGCAAAGCCTCGTAATCACTTTCTCCTTCATTGACTTTACCACCTGGAAACTCCCAATGTTCAGCAATGTAATTAGGACCTTTACGCAATCGCTGTGTACATAGAATCTTGTCTCCGTCATGAATAACAGCGCAGACAACGTTGAGATGCTTCTTTTCCATAATTTTATCTATCGTTCGGTTATTTTCGACCTCTTACTTCTTGCTTTATTTGCAAATATACTACAATTTGCCAAATAAGTCTATCTTTCTTAGAATTAATTTCAATTCTTTATAGGCAACTCATATCTTTTGCGTATCTTTGTACACTAATAAAATATTAGAAATTATAATCATTTATGTCTACACTAACAATTGCGATTATTGTAGTCTTCGTGCTGGGCTATGCGCTCATTGCAATGGAGAGCCTTACTAAGGTTAACAAGGCAGCAGTTGCCTTATTGATGTTTGTTTTCTGTTGGACACTTTACATGTTTGATCCAGCACCGTTTGTACAGCTGATGCACCCAGACTTTACGGGAACAGGTGATAAGGTTGTGTCGTTTGTAAATACTTTGATAACGGAGCATTTAGGCGATACAGCTACCACACTCTTCTTCCTTATGGGAGCTATGACGATTGTGGAAATCGTTGATCAGAACGGTGGTTTCAACTGGGTAAAGAATGTAATGCGGTCTAAGACAAAGCGTAGTCTGTTGTGGAAGATTGCCTTTATGACTTTCTTCCTTTCAGCTATCCTTGATAACCTAACGACAAGTATTGTGATGGTTATGATTTTGCGTAAGCTTGTACAGGATAAGCACGACCGAATGATTTATGCTTCGTTAGTTATTATTGCTGCTAATTCAGGTGGAGCTTTCTCTCCAATTGGTGACGTAACTACGATTATGTTGTGGAATGCAGGTATGATAACTGCAGGTGGTGTACTCAGTGAGATATTTATTCCTTCATTAGTTTCAATGTTGATACCAGCATTCTTGCTTCAGATGCTTTTGAAAGGTAATATCCAGTATGATGATATGTCAAGTGATATGTCGGGTGATCGCGAAGTCTTGGAGTTTAATGGGTTCCAGCGTAAGATTGTCTTTGCTATCGGTGTAGGTGGTCTTTGCTCTGTTCCTTTGTTCCACTTCTTTACTGATTTACCTCCTTTTGCTGGTATTTTGCTCGTATTGGGTATTTTATGGACTGTGACAGAAGTATTCTATCGTAATCTTCATAAGAAAAGAGGTGATGAGATTCAATTCTCAAAGCGTGTAAGTAGTTTGCTGAGTCGTATCGATATGTCTACTATCCTTTTCTTCCTTGGTATCTTGATGGCTGTGGCTTGTTTGGAGGAAGTAGGTGTGTTGAAGGAGTTAGGTAGTGGTCTGAACACAACCTTCAATGGCAATCATTATGCTGTGACCGGTATTATCGGTGTACTTTCAGCTATTGTTGACAACGTTCCACTCGTAGCTGGTAGTATGGGTATGTATCCTATCGGAATAGAGCCAGATATGGCAGTGGATGGTATCTTCTGGCAGTTGCTTGCTTATTGTGCTGGTGTGGGCGGTTCAATGCTCATCGTTGGTTCTGCAGCAGGTGTTGTTGTTATGGGTCTTGAGAAGATTACCTTCGGTTGGTATATGAAGCGTATTACGTGGATTGCTTTCTTAGGTTATATTGCTGGTATCCTTTCATACTGGATTATGCGTACATATATTTTTACCACTCCGCTTTAATCGCTAACTCTTAAAATACTATATTTTAGTAGCATAAGCCCTCATCTGTCCAATCTGAATATTATCATGTGGATAGGTGAGGGCTTATTCTATTCTTTAGGAAATGAGAGGTAAAGTAAGAAGTAGAATCTTTTCCATCTTACGAAAATGCAACAAAGTAGTTTTATTTTTGTTTTGCTGTCACTTTTAACACTTTGTTTAAATGTGTTGTAAATCAGTAGGTTGCATGGTTAAATTAGATGATAGGAATGACAGGAAAACTTATTTTGTAGAAATTGCTTTGTTATAAGAAAGCAGAGAAACGGAATGAAAGAGGATAGAATATTACAAATTATTGCTGTCCGGTAAACCTTTTCCACATATAAAAGTTAAGGGCTAAAATCCG
>NZ_JACD01000015.1:0-36355 GCF_000517825.1 Prevotella sp. ICM33 | reverse complement strand
ATTTTAGCCCTTAACTTTTATATGTGGAAAAGGTTTACCGGACAGCAATAAAAAATAGTTTACAAACATCAGAAATATGGGAATAAAGGATATTGTCTTTTGAAGGTAAATAAATGACGCCTACGTTTACTTTCGGTTAAGACTTTAATTATTGTGACGTTTCAACTCTTGCGCTACGCAAGAAATACTGGCGTCACGAAAAATAATTTTCGGTTTACTTGGAAATGACAAACTTATTCATTACCTTTGCAAAGTAGTATATATCAACTACATCAATAACTTAGCTTAGTTGCTTTTTAGCAGTTACAATATATTACAATTATGGGAACAGACGCATAACTACATACCTTATTATACACCGATAATCATACATGAAATTGTGGGATTTTTTAAGGACATATATATCAAGTACATGTTCTTTCCTTGCATCACTTTGTTCTATACTTAGTATAATATTAATGCTTGTGAGCAATGAGACTTATACGCTTATTGCTTTAATTGTCTTATGCCTTGGGTTTATAATTTTAATATATGGAATCCTCAGAGGTATAAATAAAATCGTTTTAGATAATTCTTCAGAAGACTATCGTCGCATCTCCTCCTTCTGTATCTTTCAGTCACATGATGGGGTAAAATCTACGTTTGAATCTTTTCGAATGATACAATGTAAGCGTTTGTTTCTTACTGACATACCCTATAATTTCAAATGGACAGGAAGTATTCGCCCAAAGTTGTCATCTACATCGCAAATCATAGAAGACATTGTCTTTCATGATGATGAAAAGAAATGGGATGAAGCAAGGATAAAGTTCAAACATCCCCTTAAATACAATGAGAGTACAGTTATTCATATAAAGACTGAGAATGATGATCCTGACCATAAGGCACAGCCGTGGATTAGCTGTAAGTTAGACTCTCCTATAGATATGATGACTTTCCGCGTTCTGTTATCATACAAAGATGCAGACTTTAATAAGCCAGCAATACTTGAATACAAGGAACTGAATACGCAGATAGATGGTGACTATAAAGCCTTAGAAAGTGTTCCTTTTGATAAGGGAAACAAAATGTATTCTTATTGTTGTGCTAATCCGCAGCCTGGTCGTATATACAGACTAAGATGGGAGAGGTAAAGAATCATATTAGTAATCAAGGATATTAGAATAGATTCTGATTATTTGTAGGATTTCAAGCTAAAAGTTATTATCCTTTGGAAGATTGAAAAGACCATTCTTGTCCTCGATATTGAGTACATAGAATGGTCTTTTCTTATTGGATTATTTCAAATTATATAATCATTAGAATGATTATTACAATTTGTTGTGTCCCTTTTCTTTTTCCAATAACCAAACTTTTCGGGCTGTTCCTCCTGCATATCCTCCCAATTCTCCATTGCTTGCCACAACTCTATGGCAGGGAATGATGACCATTAATGGATTGTGGTGATTGGCATTACCCACAGCACGGGCGGCTTTGTTTCTGCCTATACGTCTTGCCAATTCAGCGTAAGAAAGCGTTTCTCCGTATGGGATTTGTCGCAAACCTTCCCATGCGAGTAGCTGAAAGGAAGTGCCATTTAATCGCATAGGGAGGTTAAAAGTCTTGCGCTTCTGAGTGAAATATTCTGTTAGCTGACGGCAAGCCTCAGTCAGTAACACGCTGTTTTGCTCCTTGTCTTCCGTCCACTTCGCTACCTTTTGTTCGTCAATCGTATCTTCCCATTGGCAATAAACGATAGCATCTTCTTCCTCGGCAAGTATTAAGTTGCCGAGGGGTGAGGGGTAACGACAGAAGTACATGGTTTATTCTTCTACAACCTCAGCGTCTTCGATATTATCTGTAACCAACTTGTCGCCTGTCACAACCTTTGCTTCTTCAGCCTTCTCGTAAGATTTGCGGACAAGATACATACGGATAATCAAGATGAATTCTAAGACGCCATAGTACATAAATGCCCATCCGAGAACTAATAATGGGAGTTGTGCAGTCTCTATTGGCTTACTAATCAACAGAATGGCTATCGCCAAGATGACTGTTGGGAAGAGCCACATATAGACCGGAACACGAGCGTACTGACGTGAACGAGCGAGGTTCATAAACTGATTGACAGCACCGAGAATCAGTAGTGCTGCAAGGATATAAACCACCCATGTGATGAACGTGTTGGGCATGACGGCAAGGATGATACCCAAAGCAATACTGCCGACACCCGCAATAGGGAAGGAAGGTGACTTGAGGTTTTCTTCTTCTTCTTGTCCTCCTTGCTGTTCAGACGTCGCTGTTTTCTTTGCTACTTTCTCCTTTTCAAAATAGTAAGCGATGCAAGAAACCAATCCAGAGAGTAGGAAGAGTATACCCACGGTGATGGTCATCCACGTCATAGTTTCCTCACGATATCTTACGAGGAGGAAACCTGTCACTAATACGATAATAGCCCTTATGGCTGATATTTGAAGTACTTTCATGGATGCAAAAATACAAAATAATCTCTATTCCAACGTTTTACTCCTTGATTTTTTATTATTTTTGCAATAAGAATTGATGAAGTTATGACATTATTATATCTTGTAAGGCATGGTGAGACGGTGGATAACGCCAATCATATTATGCAAGGACAAACACCGGGAGAACTGAATGAGCAGGGTATCAAGCAGGCTGAAGATCTTGCAGAACGTTTGAAAGATGAACCGATAGATGCCTTTGTTTCAAGTGATTTGCAGCGTAGTATTCATACCTGCGAACTGATTGCTGCCCCTCATGGGAAGGCTGTTACGACGACTCCCTTGCTTCGTGAACGTGACTGGGGTTCGTTTACAGGGAAGCATATTCCCAGTTTGGCAAATCTAAATGACCCTTCTTTATGGCCTGATGATATCGAAAGCTTAGATGCTTTGAAGGCTCGTGCCAAGGATTTCCTTACATGGTTGAAGGAAGAATATCCTGATAAGAAGGTGCTTGCCGTAGGACATGGTATCATCAATAAAGCCATTCAAAGCGTTTACTTTGATAAGCCGATGAATGAGCTGAAGCCAATGGGGAATGCTGAGGTTAGGATGCTTGAGCTAAACAAGTCGACGAGTGAACAAGTTGACGAGTGAACATGTTGACGAGTGAACATGTTGCTTGTGGGCATTCATTGATAGAAGTCAGTAAGTTATTCTGTCTTTTCTTGTTTCATTTTCTCTTTTCTCTTTTTTATATCATTTTGGTTGTTTTTTATAAAAAATGTTTTAAACCTTTCATATAGTAAAAAATATTTTATATCTTTGCAAGTGTGTTTTGTAGAAATAGACTCTGTTTAAGTTACAACAGTATAACTAATAATCCAAAAAATGAAGTATGCTTTAATAACAGGTGCGTCACGTGGAATAGGACGCTCTGTAGCCTTGCTTTTAGCAGAACGGTACTCTATTATTATCAATTATCAGTCTAATGCAGAAGCTGCTCAAGCAGTAAAACAGGAAATAGAGACCAAAGGCGGACATGTGGAACTTCTTCCTTTCGATGTTTCTGATCCGAAGGCGATAGAGGCAGCCATTGACACATGGGAAGCATCTCATCCTGACGAGTTTATTTCTGTATTGGTAAACAATGCTGGTATTCGTCGTGATAATGTTATGTTTATGATGTCAGACGAAGACTGGCATAGCGTTCTTGACACGAATATGAATGGATTTTTCTATATCACCCGCAGGCTTCTCAAGCACATGATGCCACGTAAGCGTGGTGGACGAATCATCAATATGGCCTCATTGTCAGGTTTGAAAGGTTTGCCAGGGCAAGTAAATTATAGTGCAGCAAAAGCTGCTCTGATAGGTGCCACGAAAGCTTTGGCACAGGAAGTGGCTGCTCGTAAGATTACGGTGAATGCTGTTGCACCTGGTTTTATTCAGACCGATATGACTAAGGAACTGCCTGAGGACGAATTGAAGAAACTTGTCCCCGTCGGTCGTTTTGGAACACCAGAAGAAGTTGCAGCTGTCGTGGCTTTCCTTGCCTCTGATGCTGCAGCATACATCACAGGTGAGGTTATCAATGTGAACGGAGGCTTGTACACCTAACACTGTGGCAATCTCAGTTTCCTTTAGCAAGGAAGCGTTTTTGAAGAGACTTTTACCTTTTTCCTGTCAGGACAATCCTGAAGGTTTCATTATATATTGAGAACACGTAAATTAGAAATATATCCTTTCCTACTGATAGGTCACCATTTGATAGTGATAAAGGAAGGTTTGATAATAATTAACAAATGGAAAGAAGAGTAGTTATCACTGGAATGGGAATCTGGTCATGTCTTGGTACTGACCTTGCGACCGTAAAGGCTTCATTATATACGGGAAAGTCGGGTATTGGTATTCAACCCGAGCGTCTTACCTATGGCTATCGCTCAGCGCTGACCGGAATTGTTGAGCAACCTGTTATCACAAAAAAGATGCTTGATAGGCACACACGTGCTTGTATGTCAGAGGAAGCTCGTTATGCTTATATGTCGAGTTTGCAAGCCTTTGCGCAGGCAGAAATCTCTGATGAGTATCTCCTTGCGAATGAGGTAGGATGTATCTTTGGTAATGACTCCTCTGCCCAACCCGTTATTGAGTCATCAAAGATTATGGACGAGAAGCACGATTCAGCCATGTTAGGCTATGGTCTCATCTTCCAGTCGATGAACTCAACAGTGAACATGAACCTCAGTACCATCTTTCACCTGCGTGGAGTGAATTTCACGGTCAGCTCAGCTTGTGCCAGTGGCAGTCATTCTATTGGCTTAGGTTTTATGATGATTAAGCAAGGGTTGCAGGATTTGGTGCTCTGTGGTGGTGCGCAGGAGACAAACTACTATTCTATGGCATCGTTTGATGCACTCGGAGCATTCTCTGCCCGTATGGATGAACCTACCAAGGCGAGTCGCCCATTTGACCGAGATCGGGATGGGCTGATACCGAGTGGTGGTGCAGCTTCATTGGTATTAGAAGACTATGAGCATGCCAAGGCACGTGGTGCGAATATCCTTGCAGAGGTTGTGGGTTATGGTTTCTCAAGCAATGGCGGTGGAATCAGTCAGCCTTCTGACGCTGGCAGTGAGATTGCCATGGGGCGTGCGCTGGCAGCAGCTGGGATGACAGCCGACGATATTGACTATATCAATGCCCATGCAACCAGTACCCATCAGGGCGATATGTATGAGGCAATAGCCCTAAATTGTATGTTTGAGGGTAAGCATGCCCTAATCTCATCCACCAAGAGCATGACAGGTCATGAGTGTTGGATGGCAGGAGCGTCAGAAGCAGTGTATAGCATTCTTATGCTGCAAAATAATTTTGTCGCACCGAATATCAACTTTGAGAATCCAGATGAATACTCTAAAAAACTTAATCTTGCAACGACGACCATAGAGACCGAGCTTGATACTGTCTTAAGTAACTCGTTTGGTTTCGGTGGAACAAACTCCGCTTTAGTCATCAAGAAATACAAAGAATAACCGAAAATATTGTTAAACCTTATAATATGTTGGATATGAAAAAAGACTTCAACGGATTCATAATCCTTATGTTGGCACTTTTATATAGTGTTGTTATCAAGGCACAGCGTGATGAAAGTTATGGTTGGGAACAGGCACCACGTTACAGAGGTTTCATTGGTGAGAGCTATGTCTTTGGCACTGGCGACGACAGCGAGAACAGAAGTTATGTCTATACTTCGCATGGTATGGAGCTTGCACCAGGCTTCTATTTAGGAGGTGGTGTTGGTGCAGCCTATTGGTGGGAAATGGAAGAATGGAATGTACCAGTCTTTGTAGATGCAAGATTAGAGTTCCATAAGTCTTTGCGTAAGAATTTCTCACCTTATGTTGCGACAAAGGTAGGATATAGCTTTGGTGATATTAACGGTCTTTATATTGCTCCTCAGATAGGTTGCCATTTCTATTTCGGTCATAGCAAGTTCGGTATCAGTACCGCCCTTGGCTATACTTATCAAGGTCGACATTTAGATTATGGTCTGTTAGACAAATCCTCTAACGTTGGAGGAGTGGAGCTTTCTGTGGGCTTAGACATTTAAACAATTTCTTAATTCAATATTAACTAATAATAAACTATTATGAAAAGAGTATTATTGCTACTATCGTTTGTGATGTGTTGCGTGGCAACGTTGTTTGCTAAGGCCGATGTGACATTAAAGAGTGGATCACTTTCCAAGCTCAAGAGTTCAAATGCAAAGGTTTATGTTGTATGGGATTATAGCCATGCCACATTAGAAGGACAGGACGTGAAGGCTTTCTTGAAAGAGAAAGGACCAGATTGGACACGTGACTACAAGTCAGAGATTGCGCGTTCAGAGCAAAACTTCATGGAACGTTTCAATGAAAAGACGAAGAGTGTTAGAATTACGGATAAGAAAAGTGAAGCCGATTACACCATCGTCATTGAGGTGAAGGATTTCCATTATGGAAGCACAGGCGTATCCGTTCTCATTGGTTTTGGTGCTGGTGATGCCCACATGCACGCCCTGATGACTTTCTATGAGAAGAATGTAAAGCAACCATTTGCTGTCATTGATGTCGATGGCGTTGCCGGAGCTGGTTATGGTAATGAGAAACGTCGTGTAGAGACCTACCGTGAATTGGCAGAACAAGTAGTTAAATTGATTAAAAAGGCTAAGTAGAATGATATGTCTCTCTTGTTTTAAAACAAGAGAGACTGCTTTGAGAGCGAACATATACTTTACATAACAGGAGAAAGAAGATAAAACAACAAGAGAGTTAGAATGAAACTATTTCAATCAGAAAGTGACAGATACACGCAGGAACAGCTGACAGCACGAGAGGCACAGCGCCTTGCCGAGTATATAGCATGGGGACCAGTAATCTTTCAGGTATCTCGTCTTATGGTGAAATGGGGCATACTGGATACGTTGCGAGATAGCTTGGAAGGATTGACCTTAGAGGAGCTTAAGAAGCAGACCGCGCTCTCAACGTATGCACTGAAGATACTGCTTGAAGCATCGCTGAGTATAGGAACAGTGCTCATTAATAAGGAAAACGACCGTTATACGATATCTAAGACAGGCTGGTTCCTGCTTAATGACCCAGCGACACGTGTGAACATAGACTTCAATCACGATGTCAACTATCGTGGAATGTTCTATCTTGATGAGGCACTTAAGGAAGGTAAGCCAGCTGGACTGAAGACACTTGGCGACTGGCCTACCATTTATGAAGGTCTGTCAAAGCTCGATAAGCAGGTACAGGATAGCTGGTTTGGCTTTGATCACTTCTATAGTGACCACTCTTTTGATAAGGCCTTAAAGATTGTCTTTGCCAAGCATCCTAAGCATCTGATGGATGTCGGTGGTAATACGGGTCGTTTTGCATTACGTTGTGTAGCGTATGATTCTGAGGTTAAAGTCACAATCGTCGACCTTCCAGGACAGATTGGAATGATGCAAAAGAACATCGCAGGGAAAGATGGAACCAGCCGCATAGGAGGCTTCCCGACGAATATCCTCGATAGGGATAACAAGCTGCCAGAAGGACATTGGGATGCCATCTGGATGAGTCAGTTCCTCGACTGTTTCTCAGAAGAAGAAATCTTTAGTATTCTTGTTCGTGTCTCTAAGGTGATGACGGCAGAAACGAGCTTATATATCATGGAGACCTTCTGGGACAGACAGAAGTATGAGCCAGCCTCTCTCTGTTTGACGATGACAAGTGTCTATTTCACGGTAATGGCCAATGGTAACAGTAAGATGTATCACTCTGACGATATGTTCAAACAGATAGATCGAGCAGGGTTGAAGGTTGTTGCGACGCATGACGAGATAGGACAGGGACATACAATATTAGAAGTAAAACTGAAATAATTTATTAAGTAAAGCAAATAATGGAAAGAAAAGAAATTGAAGAGAAAGTAAGAAACTTCCTCATCGAGGATTTGGAAATTGAAGAAGATAACATTGCACCAGACGCAAAGTTAAAGGACGACCTTGGTATTGACAGTTTGGACTTTGTAGATATCGTTGTTATTGTAGAAAAGAATTTCGGCTTTAAGATTAAGCCAGAGGAGATGAAAGGTGTAGTAACCTTGTCACAGTTCTGCGATTATATAGAAAGTAAGGTTGGCTAATACAACGTTTGGCAGTGGCTGGATGCATAGATGGCTGATAGCATCGTTGCGTTGGATGGACGTGAGATTACTCTATGCGTTCACAACGCTCTTTGTTATCCCTATCTGTCTGTTGCTGAATACCAACCATAGTCGAACAACAGCTTACCGTTATTTTCGTCATCGTCAAGGTTTTGGACGCCTGCGTGCAGCATGGAGTACTTATCTTAATCACTGTTTGTTCAGTCAGATAGTAATCGACCGCTTCGCAGTTTTTGCTGGTAAGCAATTCAACATTGAGATAGAAGGTTACGAATCTTTCGAACAGTTAGAAGCAGAAACAAAGGGATTTATGATCTTCAGTTCCCATATCGGCTGCTATGAGGTAGCTGGTTATTCGCTGATCTCAAAGACGAAGCGATTCAATGCCTTGGTCTTTGGTGGTGAGAAAGCCACGGTGACGAAGGGGAGACAGAAAGTGTTGGTGCATAATAATATCCGTATGATTCCTGTTTTGGAGGATATGAGTCATCTCTTTTTGGTTAATGAAGCACTTGACAACAACGAAATTGTGAGTATGCCAGCCGATAGAGTCATTGGCTCTGCGAAGTCGATAACCCATGAGCTCTTAGGTGCTGAGGTCCGTTTCCCAGCTGGTCCTATCTCCGTTGCAACATTGAAAGAGCAGGATGTCCTTGCTGTCAACGTAATGAAGGTATCGGCCAAATGCTATAAGGTATATGTGAAACGACTCAGTTACGACAAGCAGGCTTCACGTAAAGAGCAGATGCAGCAGTTAACTGACAGTTATGTGAAAGAGCTCGAGCGTAAGGTTCGCCAGTATCCTTTACAGTGGTTTAATTTCTATGACTTCTGGACATAATATGACAAACAATATGGTGAATTCTGAGGAAGAGAACTTTTCTGAAGAGAGGTTACGTAAAATAGATGTGCATGAGTTGTTACCACAGCAAGAGCCTTTTATTATGATAGGCTCGCTCGTACATTTCGATAAGCTATTGATAATTACGGAAATGGAAGTGAGAGAGAGCAATATCTTCGTGGATGACGGATATTTCTCACCTTCAGGACTGATGGAAAATATAGCACAGACGTGTGCTGCCCGTATCGGTTTTGTCAATAAATATATTCTTAAGAAAGGTGTTCAGTTAGGCTTTATTGGGGCTGTGCGCAACTTTGAAGTTATCGAACGACCTCGGGTAGGAGACATGATAACGACACGTGTGGAAATAAGAGAGGAAGTCTTCGGAATGACCTTGGTTGACGCAGTTGTCACTTGTGGCGAGAAAGTTTTGGTAAAATCAGAGATGAAGATCTCTGTCAGAGAGCAGAATGCTTAAGCAGAATAACAAAAAGCTATATAGAGAATGAAAGAATTGAAAGCGTCAAAGAAGTTTGCGATCCGCTTCAGTGAGGTTGATTCTATGAACGTGGTTTGGCATGGCTCTTACCCTCTTTACTTTGAAGACGCCCGAGAGGCGTTCGGTGAAAAGTATGGATTGGAGTATATGGGCTTCTTTGCTCACGGCTATTATGCACCATTGGTTGACCTTTCCTTTCATTATAAGAAGCCAATCAAATATGGGATGACACCGCGAATAGATATTATCTATCGTCCTACCGAGGCAGCCAAGATTGTCTTCGATTATGAGATTCATGACATAGAAGATGATAGTCTGATAGCCACAGGAAGTTCCGTACAGGTGTTTATGGACCTTGATTACCAATTGGTATGGGATAATCCTCCTTTCTATCAGCAATGGAAAGAGCGTTGGGGACAGGTAGAAGGTTGATTATTCGTAGTGAAAGAATCTAAAGAAAGAAAGATGGTTTATGTTTTAGCTGATAATATTATATCTCCCTTAGGGACGACGTCTGAAGAGAACTATCAGGCCGTAAAGGCTGGTAACTCAGCGATTCGTCGCTATGCTCCCATGACGGATGGGGTACCAGAGGGGTTTATGGCTTCCTTGTTGTTATCAGACTTTGAGGAGTTAGTATTCAGTTCTGTAAACAAGGCCATTCGTGCATCAGGTCTTGATGCAACGGATAAGCGTATGGTATTCATCCTCAGTTCGACCAAAGGTGCAGTAGAGGAGCTCGGCAAGACAGAGGAGCATAATTTATATCTTGGAGAAACAGCACAGCACATTGCAACTCGCTTGGGTTTCAGAACACGTCCTATTGTTGTGTGCAATGCTTGTATATCGGGTTCAGCAGCAATGATTTTGGCCGCTCGTTTATTAGAGTTGGGAAAGTATGACTATGCAGTTGTCTGTGGTGCTGATACGCCAAGTAAATTTATTATATCTGGTTTTCAGTCGTTGAATGCTATGTCGTTTGAGGCTTGCCGCCCTTTCGATATAGAGAGACAAGGACTGAATTTAGGTGAGGCTGCTGCTACCGTCGTGCTCAGTCGTAAATGTCCTAACCCGTCAGCGAGTACGCCTCAGAAACATATATGGCAACTTGGAGAGGGATATATAAAGAATGATGCATTCCACATCAGTGCACCATCTAAGACGGCAGAAGGCTTATCAGATGCCTTGCGACAGACGATGGCAGGAATCAATAAGGATGAACTTGCCTTTATCAATGCCCATGGAACAGCTACCCTCTTTAATGACCAGATGGAATCAGTAGCCCTTCAGCATACAGAGCTCATAGATGTTCTGGTTAATGCCTTGAAAGGATATATAGGACATACGCTTGGAGCAGCAGGAATCTTTGAGACAATTCTCTGTATGAAGTCTGTCGACGACCATATCATCTTGGGGACGAGAGGGTATGAGGAGTTAGGCGTGTCAGGCAGGGTAAGGATGAGTTCTAAGCATTGTCAGACTGATAAGACGGCATTCGTCAAGATGTTGTCTGGCTTTGGAGGGTGCAATGCTACGCTCTATGCAGCCTCAGTTGAGAAACCGCTTGAGGAAGGATGTGAGTCAAAGGAGGAAGCGCTCCGAAGCACTCCGAAGGTTATGCCTTACCGTGTTTATATCAATCCAGAGGGAGCGTGGTTAAATAGTAAACCCATTTTGAGCAATAACGAACAAGAGGGAAAAAGCTTGCTGACGACGCTCTATAAACAGATGATCGGTGATTATCCAAAGTATTATAAGATGGATGGACTTTGCCGTTTGGGTTTTGTTGCGTCAGAATTGTTGTTGCAAGCAGAGAAAGCAGTATCAGAAGGAGATGAGAAGTTGGATAGTAAACGAGCAATCATGCTCTTTAATCACACTTCTTCTATCGCTTCTGACAAACGTTATTTAGCATCAATAGCCGATAAAGATAATTATTTCCCAAGTCCTTCTGTCTTTGTCTATACGCTGCCGAATATCGTTACAGGAGAGATTGCCATTCGCAATGGTTACCATGGTGAGACATCTTTCTATATTCTGACGCAGAGAGACGAGCAACAGATGAAGGACATCATAGAGACTGCTTTTATCGACAAGCAAACGAAGAGTTTGTTAACAGGATGGCTCGACTACAAAGATAGTGAGCATTTTGAAGCAGACTTATACATAGTCAGTTCCAATTAAGGAATAATAAAGTAAACAAAAGATTCAATCGTAATAAAATAAACATTACAATGGAAGAGTTAATTAAAGAGCTAAAAGAAGAGATCATTAAGGCATTAAATCTTGAAGAGATGACCCCAGAGGATATTGATGAGCATGAAGCACTCTTCGGTGACGGCTTGGGTTTAGATTCAATTGATGCTTTAGAGTTGATAGTTCTCTTAGAGAAGAAATACGGTATTAAACTGGATAATCCAGCAGAAGGCAAAAAGATTTTCACAAACGTGGTTGCCATTGCTGATTATGTCAGTAAGAATAGAAAGAAGTAAGGCTACGCCTTTTATATAATGCGTGGTAAGATGAATATAGCAGTAACAGGAGAAGGGATAGTCTCTGCCATTGGCTTGAACAAACAGGAGGTCTTAGCGTCTCTGCTTAAGAAGCAAAGTGGTATTGGTATGATGAAGTATCTCCAATCAAATCATCATGAGTTGGTTGTGGGAGAGGTAGACTTGTCAAATGAACAGATGAAGGAGATGATTGGTATTCCTTCATCCCAGATGATGAGTCGTACGGCTTTGATGGGTATCATTGCCATTCAACAAGCCTTGGACAATGCTCATATCAATATTGCTGACGTCCTGTCACGGAAGGAGAAAGGCGAAGCGTTGCGTATAGTGCTCGTCTCTGGCACGACCGTAGGAGGTATGGATATTACAGAACTCTGCTTCAACGAGCTCAATGAGGATAGCGACTTAGCGTTCTTGCAGCATCATGATTGTGGGAGCAGCACAAATTTCATGGGCGAACACTTCGGAATCTTTACTGAAGCAACGACCCTGTCAACAGCATGTTCATCGGCAGCTAACGCAATTATCTTCGGTGCAAGACTACTGAAAAACGGTTATGCAGACATCGTTGTGGCTGGTGGAACAGAGTCGTTATCACGTTTCCATCTCAATGGTTTTAACTCATTGATGATTCTGGACCATCAACGTTGTCGTCCATTTGATGCTACGCGTGCAGGCTTGAACTTAGGAGAAGGGGCAGCCTACATCGTTCTGGAGTCTGAAGAGATGGCTTCAAAACGAGGTGTAAAACCCCATGTTTACCTTACGGGATATGGTAATGCCTGTGATGCCTTCCATCAGACAGCATCCTCTGAAGATGGTGAAGGAGCTTATCTTGCTATGAAGGAAGCCTTAGTGATGGCGCATGTCAGCCCCAAAGAGATACAATACGTTAATGCGCATGGTACTGGGACACCCAATAACGATCAGAGTGAGAGCGTTTCTTTGCAGCGCCTTTTCGGTGCTCATATGCCATTAGTGTCAAGTACAAAATCCTTCACAGGACATACTACAAGTGCGTCTGGAAGTATTGAGGCCGTCATCTGTATCTTGGCAATACAACACCATTTCGTACCTACCAATCTTGGTTGGGAGCATCAGATGGAGAAAGGGATTACGCCAACACTTGGCGTTGAGCATATTACGTTAGCGCATGTTCTCTGTAATTCATTCGGCTTTGGTGGTAATGATTCAGCCTTGTTGTTCTCTCTTCATCCTACAAATAACGATGCTACTGAGGCTTCTCATGATGAGAAAGAGGTTATAATACGCTCACGTGTAGAGATAACTACTGTGGAAGAACTCGGTGGCATCCGTAAGTATGTCAAGCCTTTAGAGGCTCGTCGGATGGGAAAAATTATAAAGAGTTCACTCCTCTCTTCTATGGAAGCCTTGGCAGCGGCTGGTATTGAAAAGCCTGATGCAATCATCACAGGAACGATGTATGGCTGCCTGGAATACAGTGAGCTATTATTGAATCAGATGAAGGATGAAGGTGAGTCGATGTTGAAACCAACCTATTTTATGCAGAGTACGCATAATACCATTGGTAGCAATATTGCCATTAAGACACAATGTCATGGATATAACGTTACCTATACGCAGGGGAAGGACTCACTTTCGTGGGCAGTTCGTGACGCAGAGATGCTCATAAAAGAAGGGAAAGCAAGGACAGTACTTGTAGGCTGTCATGATGAGAGTACACATCTTTTCAATTCTCTCTTGAAGCGTGATGGAGCTGAAGAGTTTCCTTTCATTCATTCAATAGCGATGGTATTGTCATGTGGAGAGTAGTCCTTCTATCCGTTATACAGAGTACGCTTTTAGCCGGCGGACAAGTCTTTCTGAAGTTTGCCCTTCAAAAGATGTTGCCTTTTGGGTGGACACGCCAGTTCTGGGGGAGCCTGCTTCTTAATTGGCAGTTTGCTTGTAGCGGTTTATTCTTCGGCTCAAGTTCTATTCTATGGATGTATATTGTCAAGCACTATACCTTGAGCGTTGCTTATCCGATGATCAGCTTAAGCTATGTGTTTGGACTCTTGGCCGCAATCCTCTTTTTCCATGAGTCAGTGTCCGTATTGAAGTGGTGTGGAGTGATACTTATCATAGTTGGTTGTTGTATGATAGCAAAATAAAAACAGAAGAAATATGAAAAAATTATTATTAGTATGCTTCGCTTTGTGTGTTGTGACATTGACTGTTTCAGCGCAGGGCGACAATGAGGCAGAGATAAGACATCAGATAGAGTCTGCAGCAGTAAGTATGAAGACGATGCAGTGTGATTTCGTACAAACGAAATATCTTCGCATGCTCAATGACAAGATGGTGTCTACTGGTAAGATGTATTATCAGCAGAGTGATAAGCTGCGTTGGGAGTATACCTCACCTTATACTTATGCCTTTGTCTTGAACGGTTCAAAGGTTCTTATCAGTAAGGGAAGTCGCAGCGACGTCATCAATGTCAACCAGAGTAAGTTTTTTAAGGAAATAGCTCGTATCATGATGAACAGTGTTGTGGGGAAGGCGCTCAATGACAAACGTGATTTCAAGGTAAGCATTTCGGCTACCTCATCAGAGTATGTCGCAACACTCATTCCGCAGCAGAAACAGCTGCAGCAAATGTTCCAGAAGATTATTCTTCATTTCAATCGACAACAGGCGATGGTTGCCAAGGTAGAGCTTATTGAGAAGCGTGGTGACCGTACGGTTATTGAGATGAAGCATGTGAAAGTAAACAGCCCTATTAATGCAAAGACATTTATTGTTAATTAGTTTTCTCCTGTTTTTCATCTTTGCCGCCACGGTGAAGGCGGATAACGTAGGAACTGTCGATCAACTTCCTTTGCAAGACAGCATAGATAGCAAGACAAGGTATGCCACAACAATAGAGATATCAAAGGGTTATCTCAGTGGGATTTCTGTACTGGTAAGGGAGGCGGATGTCTATCGTGGTGTCTTGTTCAATGAGTTCGGTATAACCGCACTTGAATTCACTTATGACCCCCAGAAGAAGAAAATAAAGTTGGAACAGGTCATTGCCATGCTTGACAAGTGGTATATCCGTCGCGTCTTGAGAAACGACTTACGATGCGTTATGGAGAATCTGATGCGTGGAATTTCTACTTATAAGGATGAGAAATACCATATCAGCTATAAGTTCTCGAGGATAGAGGATAAGACTGGAGGAAACACAATAGAAGGAGAAGCAGATGGAACTGAAGAATAATCTATATATGATAGTCAGTAAAGAGGGAGTTGGTTTAATGGTCAGTTACACCATTAAACTAATCCCCTCTTGTGTTATATACCAAGCCCACTTCCCTGGTGAACCCATCACTCCGGGCGTTTGTATCGTTCAGATGGCTAAGGAACTCATAGAAGAGTTGCTGACGGAACAGACTGCCGTCGCTCATCATTTAGAGATAACGAAGGTGAAGAATGTTAAATTTCTCTCTATTATCTCGCCGAAAGAGCATCAGCAGATTACCTATCAGATAAAGAAACTTGAACAGTCAGAAGCGGAAAAAACCATTGAAGCACAGGTGGTTGTTCTCTATGAAGAAAAGGCAATGGCGAAGATCTCTCTAATTATGCATGTCGGATGATGAACGAAGAGCTGAAAAAGACGTTAAGAAGCAGGCATATTTGTGTTGTCATTCCGACTTATAACAATGATAAGACAATCAAGGCAGTGGTGGAGAAAAGTCTTCTCTACTGTGATGATGTCATTGTTGTTGCCGATGGTTGTACGGATGATACGATGGATATACTGCACGATATCGACAAAATCACCCTCGTTTCATATCCCCAGAATAAGGGGAAGGGGTACGCTTTGAAAGTAGGTTTTAGGAAGGCTTTAGACAAAGGGTTCTCTTATGCGATCACCCTTGATGGTGACGGACAGCATTATCCAGAAAACATTCCACTTTTCCTGAAGGCAAATCAAAAGCATCCACACGCATTGATTGTCGGTAGCCGACAGTTAGATGGCGTGTGCCGTTCTAAAGGAAGTTCGTTCGCTAATAAGTTCTCAAACTTCTGGTTTTATGTACAAACAGGTAAAGCGTTGGACGATACGCAGACAGGTTATCGCCTTTATCCCTTACACAAACTGTATGGCCTGTTTTTTCTGACCTCTCGTTATGAGGCAGAGTTAGAGCTCCTTGTCTTCGCTTCTTGGCATGGCGTTAAGATTGTTCCTATCTCAGTACAGGTCTATTATCCTCCTCGTGAGGAGCGTGTGAGCCATTTCCGTCCCACAAAAGACTTTGTTCGTATCAGCGTTTTGAATACGGTTCTCTGTTTCTTAGCGATTGTTTATGGGCTACCTCTTCGTTTATGGCGTTTCTTTACGTCATGCTTACAGACTGTTTATTCCTTGTTGTTCTTCCTCTTTTTTACCTTAGTTGTCTTTACTCCGTTTGTATGGATATATACGAAGGTCGGCAAGATGACCGAGAAGAAGCGGTATCGTCTACATCAACTCATTTACTTCGCCTCACGATTTGTGATGATACACCATGGCATTCCAGGGACAAAGTTTCTATCGAAGGTAGCAGAAGGAGTCGATTTCAACAAGCCCCGCATCATTATCTGTAACCATCAGTCGCACCTTGATTTGATGTGTCAATTGGTGTTTACGCCGAAGATAATCTTCCTTACGAAAGCTTGGGTATGGAACAATCCCTTCTATGGTTCACTCATCCGCAACGCTGAGTATCTACCAGTCAAAGAAGGAATAGAGAGTATTATGCCCCATCTCCGCTCATTAATCGACCGAGGTTACAGTATAGCAGTCTATCCAGAAGGCACACGCTCTAAGGATTGCAAGATTGGACGGTTCCATCAGGGTGCCTTCTACATCGCAAAAGAGTTTGGATTAGAAATTCTTCCGGTGTATCTCTATGGTCCAGGGAAGATACTTCCCAAGACGGGTTACCATTTGCATAAGGGGACATTCTTTATAGAGGTAGATAAGCCTTTGACGCAGAAAGAGCTCTCGGCGATGGGCGACCTGAAGCAACAGGCTTCTACGATGCGTCAACATTATAAAGAGAAGTATGAAGAGATAGTAAATAAAATGGAACAATGACAAAGCAGAAGAAAGTTATCATTATCGGCAGCGGATTGGGTGGACTGTCAACAGGAGCTATTCTCGCAAAAAATGGATATGATGTTTCCGTGTTGGAACAGAACAATCAGGCTGGAGGATGCCTGCAGTGTTTCACGCGTCGAGGTGCTAAATTCGAGACAGGTATGCACTTTATTGGTAGCGCTGCACCAGGACAGACATTGTACAAGCTGATGAGATACTTGGAGATTGACAAGGAAGTGACGCTTTCCCAGCTTAACACCGATGGCTATGATGTCGTCGTGTTGGAGGGCAAGCGATATGAGTTTGCCAACGGTAGAGCGGCTTTCATAGAGAAGATGAGTGGCTATTTCCCAGATCAAAAAGCCTATCTTGAGAAGTATTGCGACCTCATCGAAGAGATTGCTAATGCATCCTCGCTCCATTCTCTTAAGTATGCGGAGTCTGACACAGCCCTAAATATGGAGTATCAATTGCGCTCCATCAGTGATGTGATTGATGAGGTAATCACCGACCCTGTATTAGCAGAGGTACTGGTTGGCAATCTCCCGCTTTATGCAGCTGAAAAAGACAAAACTCCCTTCTCAACACATGCCTTTATAATGGACTTCTATAACCAAAGTTCTTATCGTATCAAAGGGGGGAGTGATAAGATAGCAATAGCTTTGATTCATACCATTAACCGATATGGTGGAGAGGTGCTGACACGGAAAAAGGTAACGAAGATAGTCTGTGATGATACCCATGCTGTTGGTGTGGAGGTAAACGGCGACACGTTGATGCCTTGTGATATTATCATATCTGACGCCCATCCGATACGAACACTGGAACTCTTGGATACGAAACTTATCCGTCCTGCTTTCAGAAAACGCATCAATAACATTCCGCAAACGGTTGGCGGCTTCTCTGTCTATCTACACTTCAAGGAAAATACGGTACCTTATCTCAACTATAATTATTATGGTTATCAAGGGACAAGCCCGTGGAACTGCGAGCATTACACAGAAGAAGATTGGCCGAAAGGTTTCCTCTATATGCACTTTTGTCCTGAAAACGACTCACAATATGCCTCAACAGGCGTCATTCTCTCCTATATGCAGATGTCGGAAGTAGAACAGTGGAAGGGAACAAAGATAGGCAGACGAGGTAAGGACTACGAAGAATTTAAGAAGAGAAAGGCTGAGAAAATGTTGGATGTGTTGGAACAACATTTCCCTAATATACGTTCACAAATCCAAGCCTATTACACCTCTACCCCACTTACCTACCTTGATTATACGGGTACAGAAGGTGGCTCAATGTACGGTAATGTTCGTAACATTCATTTAGGAAGTGCTTGTAGAGTACCACAGAGGACGAAGGTTCCCAATCTCTATCTTACTGGACAGAATGTTAATTCACATGGTATGTTAGGCGTATTAGTAGGTGCTATCGTCACCTGTAGCGAGCTGTTGACAGCAAAGAAGATATATGAACAGATAAAGGAGGCCAACAAATGAAGACAGCAGTGATTATAGGTGGAGGCTTAGGCGGACTGTTTACAGGGGGGGTCTTAGCAAAGGAAGGCTTTAAAGTAACGGTCCTTGAGAAGAATGTGACGGCAGGTGGTGGTCTTCAGACCTTCAACCGCTTTGGTAAGACGTATGATACTGGCATGCACGTCATTGGTGGTATGCAGCCAGGTGGTAACATCTATCGCATCTGTCAGTACTTGGGGATTATTGATAAGGTGGAGTTGGTGAACGTTGATGATGACTGTACAGACAGATTGTATTTCGCTGAAGACAAGGCAACTTACCGTATCAAAAAAGGAAAGGAAGGTTTTGTAAGTTCGCTTTCTGCGTATTTCCCTAATCAGCGTGAAGCATTGCAAGCCTATGCGGACGCCATCTATCGGATGACAGACGATATCAAGCTCTTCCATCTTCAGCCGTCTACCGAGATGTTTCCTATCCATTCGGAAGAGTTCACTATAGCGGCAGACTCCTTTATAGCAAAGTATATTCAAGACCCAAAGCTACGCAGTGTCGTGGCTTATATGAATCCACTCTATGGTGGAAGGAGTGACGAAACACCAGCTTATATCCATGCTATCATCAGTCGACTTTATATGCAGGGAGCAAGTCGCTTTGCAGGAGGTAGCGACAAGTTCACTGACCTTTTGACTTCTGTCATAGAATCAGCTGGCGGCGAGGTACATACTAATGAAGGCGTTGAGTGGGTAGAAATCAACAACCGACACGTTGATTACGTGCGGACAAAGAAAGGCAATACCTATCAGGCAGACTACTATATCTCAGCAATACATCCTTGTTCTTTGCTGAGGTTAATGCCTGAAAATAGCTTCCCAAAAGCCTATCGAACGAGGCTTAACAGTATTCCGAATAGTTATTCTGCTTTCTCGGTTTATATCAAGTTGAAGCCTTGTACCTTCCCTTACATCAATTATTCGGAGTATTTTATGAAGAGATACGTCGATGTTTGGAACTTCGGTCAGCATAACAAGGTTTGGCCGTTAGGATTCCTCTTTATGACACCTCCCAATGAGCAGCAGGGCGAATATGCAGACAAGGCGTTAGTTACAATCCCGATGCTTTATGACGAAGTTGCGAAGTGGGAAGAGACAGAAGTGGGAAAGCGTGGCACAGATTACGAAGCATGGAAGGAGGAGAAAGCTCGTGACCTGTTGGCACTCATTGAAGAGTTGCATCCAGGATTCAGTGCCTGTGTTGATAAGATCAATACAGCGTCACCCTTGACAATCCGTGACTATTATGGTAGTAAGGAGGGTTCTATGTTCGGATTTAGTAAAGACTATAAGAATATAGCCTTATCACAGGTACCTGTGGTGACGAAAGTTGACAATCTTCTATTGACAGGTCAGAACAACGGACTGCCAGGATTTTGTGGCGTTCCGCTTACAGCTATCAATACTGTTGAAGCTATCTTGGGACAAAATTATATCTTGAACAGAATAAATGAATGTGTGAAATGAGTAAAAAACGTTACCTGCTATTGTTCTGTTTGAGTCTATCCTGCTTGTTTGTCATGGCGCAGCAGAAGTCAGCCCACATCAACATATGGGAGGGGACAAAGGTAAGGAAGACTGTTCAGCTGACGCCTTATCTGGCAGCAGGGAAACAGAATGTCGCTGTTATCGTCTGCCCTGGTGGTAGTTACCTGTGGCACGACATGCAAAATGAAGGTAAGGCTGTAGCTCAATGGTTGCAGCAGAACGGAATATCAGCCTTTGTCTTGCGCTATCGAACAGCTGGAGTGGGGGCTTTCCTCTTCCCTTATCGGTATGTTTTTAGAGGTGTTCGCTATCCCGATGCCTTAAACGACCTCCAACAGGCGATGCGTTATGTCAAGGCGTACGCCGAAGACTACGGCATTGATACAGCGCGGGTGGCTGCAATGGGCTTCTCTGCTGGTGGCCATTTAGTGATGTCGGCCGCCGAATTGCTACCAAAGGCAGAACGCCCTTATTTCATGGTACCCATCTATCCTGTTGTTACTATGGTCGAGTCCTGTGTACATAAGCGTTCACGCAGGGCACTCTTGGGCGACAGTCGGATGAAGAATAGAGCTCTTCGTGATCTTCTTTCCCTTGAACGGCACGTCCCAACGGACTGTCCTCCCGTATTCCTCGTCAACTGTAAGGATGACCCTATCGTGAAGTATCAGAATTCAGAGTTACTTGATTCAGCCCTGACAAGCCAGAAGGCTCCTCATCGTTACATTCAATATCAGACGGGTGGACATGGTTTCGGAGCTTCAGAGCGTAAAGGTACGGCTGAGTGTCGGCAATGGAAAAAGGAGTTTCTGTCCTGGTTTCACAAACTCGAGGATACCCCTTGAAAATAGACGTAAGCTCACGAAAAAAGCAATCAAACCTTACGTGTATTTCAATTGGGCATTACTTGGAATTCAATTGGGTGTTACTTGAAATTCAGCTTTGGCAGACTACGATTTGAATTGATAATATTAATATGAATAATAAAGTATAAACAGTAATGGAGACAAGTCAATTTGATGATATCAGACCTTATAATGTCGAAGAAATTCCAGCGGCAATGCAGCGCATAGCCTTTAGTTCTTCATTCCCATTTCTGGCGTCGTATGTTTATCCTGACGAACCTTTGGAGACTGTTCGTGAGCGTATCGCAAACTATAAGACAGTACGCGAATTCCAAACGGAAACGATGCGTATGGTCAATCAGCGAGTGATAAAGAACAGCATTACTTCATTTACTTGTTCGGGACTTGACAAGCTGAACCCTGATGAACACTATCTCTTCGTGTCCAATCATCGTGATATTATGTTAGATTCGAGCTTGCTTCAGTACTATTTTGTTACCAAGGATTTCGATACCACGGAGATAACCTTCGGTGCTAACTTGATGATGAATCAGTTGGTCATAGATATCGGGAAGTGCAACAAGATGTTCAAGGTGGAGCGTCCAGGTAATAATGTTAAGGATTTCTACCGTAGTTCTAAGAATTTGTCGGATTATATCCGTTATGTTATCACGGACAAAGGGCAGTCTGTTTGGATTGCGCAACGCAATGGTAGAACCAAGGACGGCAATGATGTTACTGATCAGGGACTCATTAAGATGTTTTGTATGTCGTGCCCAGAGGATAAAATCAAGGCCATTGACCAATTACATGTTGTTCCCATTGCCGTGTCTTATGAGTGGGAACCCTGTGACATCTTGAAGACGCTTGAACTCTATGAGTCACAGTTTTCAAAGTACACAAAGAAGCCTGGAGAAGACCTTAACAGCATTCTCACAGGACTTATTCAGCAGAAGGGAAGAGTACATTTTGAGCTTTGCGAACCGATTTCTCATGCCGAGCTGACAAAGTTTGAAGATGCCACAAACAATGAATATCATAAGCATGTAGCGCATCTTTTAGACAATCGGATTAATACGGCTTATCGTCTATACCCTAACAATTATATTGCCTATGACATACGTTACGGTACAACAAAGTATAAGGATTGTTACACGGAGGAGGAGAAGAAAGCCTTTATGGACAATCTTCAGCAATTAGAGAAATATGATACATGTGATATAGAGAAACTAAAGGATATCTTTTTAGGGATTTATTCGAATCCAATAATTAATAAATAGGATGACGGAACCAATTCTACATTTGTATAATTATATGAAGGCACACAAACTGGTCGCTGTGCTTTCATTTATGATAGTTACTCTATTACTGGTTGTCTCAGTACTCCGACTCGGTTATAAGGAGGATATTGCAGACTTTCTGCCTGTTGACAGTAACCATCATAATGCCTTAAAGGTTTATCAGGATATATCAGGAGCAAATAAGATTTTTGCTATTTTCCAGTATCGGGATACCACTAAAACCGATCCCGACGCTATGGTGGGTTGTATAGACTCCTTCGTTGATGAGGTGCAGCGTGCTGATACAGCAAAGCAAATACCCTATATAATGTCTCAGATCGACCTTGAAAAGATGTCGAAGGTAACGAGCTTTGTGTATCAGAATATCCCTTATTTCCTGACAGAGAAGGACTATATCCGGATGGAGAAGTCGCTTCAGCAACATGACTATGTAGTAAAGCAATTGCAACATGACAAGCAGTTGCTAATGTTCCCTGCGGGAGATATCCTTTCTGAGAATATACAACGCGACCCACTCAACCTTTTTACCCCCGTCGTTCAGCTATTACAACGGACGGATACAGATTTGAAGTATGAACTGTATGCGGGGCATATCTTCTCTCCTGATATGCAGAAAGCTATCGTGATGATAGACTCTCCGTATGGTGCAAGTGAAACGGAGAACAACACAAAGCTGATTGAACTCCTACAGACGTGTGGTAGTAAGGCTGTTGCAAACAGTAAGAATATAGATGTTCATATTATTGGTGGACCAGTCATCGCCGTCGGTAACGCATCGCAGATAAAGTCAGATAGCATCCTTTCGGTCATCATTGCTGTGGTACTTATCATGGCTTTGCTGCTTTTCACCTTACAGAGTGTCCGCAATATATTGCTGATTATCCTCTCCATAGGGTGGGGCTGGCTCTTTGCTATGGGTGGATTAGCTTTGTTCCATAATAGTGTTTCAATCATTGTCATTGGTATAAGCTCGGTAATCTTGGGTATTGCCGTGAACTATCCACTACATTTCATAGTCCATTTGTCGCATACTCCTAAAAGGAAGAAAGCTTTGCGAGAGATTGTCGCACCCCTCCTGGTGGGTAATGTGACGACGGTTGGTGCTTTCTTATCGCTTGTCCCGCTACAATCTGTTGCTTTGCGCGACCTTGGCTTGTTTAGTTCTTTCTTGCTGATAGGAACCATTCTCTTCGTATTGGTTTATCTTCCACATATCACGAAGGAAACAAAGGAGCTGAAGCATACCTTCTTGGATAAGGTGAGTGATCTCTCTTTGGAAAACAAGCCCATGTTTGTAGGGCTTGTAATAGTGCTGACTATAGTCTTTGGATACTTCAGTTTCCAAACAAAGTTCGATGCCAACATGTCAAATATCAACTATATGACGGATGATCAGAAGGCTGACATGGCATATTTCCAGAAGATGATGACGGAGAACGGAGATTACCAAAAGGTATATACTGTTACAACTGATTCAACGATGGATGGTGCGTTGGACAAGAGTCAGCGCATACAGCCAATGTTGGACAGATTAGTGAAGGAGAAGTTGGTACATGATTACAATTCCTGCAGTCAGTTCCTCGTGTCTACCTCCGAGCAGAAGCACAGGCTAAGACGATGGAATAACTTTGTAAGAAAAAACAGGGAGAAACTCACGACAACGCTTCGCTCAGCTATGCAGAGGGAAGGTTTTGCTGCTGACAGCTTTGATGAGTATTATGACTTGTTAGGCAGAAAATATCAACCGCAGCCTGTCTCTTATTTCAATGACCTGACACGCTCGCTCTTTGCAGGTAACATCAGCGTCGATAGTGTGGGCAAGCAATATAATGTAGTCAACATCCTTTCGGTCAATAACAAGAATATCCAGAAGGTAAAAGAATCCCTATCAGAGAAGGACGGTTTTAGCTTTGATATCCAGAGTATGAACAGTGCTATCGCCAACCACCTGTCTAACGACTTCAATTACATAGGATTGGCATGTGGATTGATTGTTTTCTTCTTTCTTTGGCTGTCGTTTGGTAATCTTGAATTGGCCCTTCTCTCCTTTATTCCTATGGCAGTGAGTTGGATTTGGATATTGGGTATAATGGCCTTGTTTGGAATGGAGTTCAATATTGTCAACATCATTTTAGCAACGTTTATATTCGGACAAGGCGACGATTATACGATATTTATGACAGAAGGTTCGATGTATGAGTATGCTTATCGGCGTAGGATGCTCGCATCTTACAAGCATTCCATCATCATCTCAGCCTTGATAATGTTTATAGGTATCGGAACCTTAATCGTTGCTCGTCATCCGGCATTGCATTCTTTGGCTGAGGTGACAATAGCAGGAATGTTCTCTGTGGTGTTGATGGCCTATATCTTCCCTCCTTTGATCTTCAACTTCTTAGTGAAGTCGGGCGATAAGTACAGGATTCGTCCGCTGTCAATAAAGAACCTTGCTGTTATGGGTTTTTGTGCCATTGTATTCTTTATCCAACTGTTTATAGTCTATGTTTTAGGTTTTATCTTGTTAGAATTATTACCTTTCTCAGAGAGAAAACGAGCGTGGTTACGTCGTTATCAGCAGCGTTTGTTCTTGTTTGACTTACGTCATATACCATACGTGAAGTTCCGTATAGAAGGTTTGACAGAGAACACGCTGACGTCTTCTTCAATCATTGTCAGCAATCATCAGTCGATGTTGGATGCTGCCGCCTTTATGGCGATGAGTCCAAAGACTATCCTCATATCAAATGAGAAGGTGAGTTGTAATCCTGTTATCCGGCACATCTACAAATGGAATGGTTTCATAACCTTAGCTGGTAAGGACTCGATTGACGATGAACTGATGAAGAAGTACATAAAACGAGGCTATAGCTTTGTCATCTTCCCAGAGGGAAAACGTAATGACAATTCTTCTATCTGTCGCTTCCACAAGGGCGCCTTCCTGTTGGCTGAACGTTATCAGTTAGACATCCTCCCTGTTATCATTCACGGGCTTAACGTGGTTCTTCCAAGGAATAGCTTTCAGGTGTTCCCTGGGAACATTACGATAAAAGTATATAAGCGCATTAGTGTAGAGGGACGACAGTCCTATAACGAGCTTACTTCTCTGGTCTACGACTTCTATAAATGCGAGTATAAGGCGTTGACAAGGGAGCTTGAGACGGCAGTTTATTATGTTCCTCTTGTCAAGGATCGCTACCGTTATAAGGGGGTTGATAGCTATCGTATCGTATGTAAGAACTTGAAACACAATGATAACTACACGAAGTGGATAGACACGGAAGATGTTCACCCCGTTGTTATCGTCAAAAACAGTGGCTACGGTGAGTTCGCCTTACTCTATGCCTTAGTACATAGAAGCACTCAAGTGTTCGTGTTTGAACAGGATGAGAACATAGCGTCTATGCTGACTTATTGTGCGAAGGATATAGTTGATAACTTGGAAGTAATCGATAATATGGATATTGATAAAGAAAAATACCCTGATGCGAAGGTCTTTTCTTTATAATAAGGAATGCGAGTATGAAGAAATATATAGAATCTATCATCATGAGCTGTCTCCTTTCCACGGTGACAACAGCGCAGCAGACGACAAATAGGGCAATACCTGTTCTGGAGAATCATAATACAGCTTTTTCCGTTATGTCAACAAGAGGTCGGGTATAGTGGATCTCAAAGCTGTCCAACTTAGGCTGTAAGTACACCTATAATGTGACTTCTGGAGGACATAGCTGGGTGAACTGGCGCAGGTTTCTATTGGACTTTCTCCCACGTTTATTCAAATAAAAAAACAACAAGATAATATGAAAGAAGATATTCGTAAGAAATTAGAAGAAGTACTACCAATTGTCGATTTAGATTCCGACTTTCTCTTTCAGGAGCTTGACTCTCTTGGGATAACAACTATCCTGATGGTTCTCTCCGATATGTATGGTATCGAACTAAATCGCTCTGATGTGACACCAAAGAACTTCAAGACGCTCGACAGCTTGGTTGAATTAGTTAAGCAGAAACTTAATAAGGATGGTAATTGAAGATAAGTTGCGTGAGAATGCTGCTTTGTATCCTGACAAGGTGGCTCTTGTCTGTGGAGAGAAAAGTCTGACCTATCGGCAACTGTATCAGGCGATAAAGGATAAGGCGGACTCTATGGGGGATATAAGAGGGTGCCTGATTCCTATTGTTGCATATTCCACCGTCGACTTCTTCATTACTTACTTTGCGCTTCACTTGACTGGTGCGGTGGCAGTTCCTTTGCATAAAGACATTCCGGCTAAGAAATTAAACGATTATGCAGAAACTTTAGAACAGGGGATAGTACCTGAAGAAGTGGCTGACATCCTGTTTACCACGGGTACAACGGGGAATGCCAAGGCTGTTATGATAAGTTACCAAACCATCATAGCCAATGCGGAGAACCTTGTTTTGTCGCAAGGGTTCAGTCACGATGTAACGTTTATTATTAATGGGCCTCTCAATCATATCGGTAGTCTTTCGAAAGTTTACCCTACTATCTACGTGGGCGGAACAATACACGTCATCGATGGAATGAAAGACATAAAGGCTTTCTTTACAGCGATTGATGATGCGCCGAATAAGGTCGCAACCTTTCTTGTTCCTGCTGCCATTCGAATACTCATCACCCTATGGAAGAAAGAGCTGATAGCCGTAGCTGATAAGATTGACTTCGTTGAGACTGGCGCAGCACCTTTGGCGGCCACAGATATGAAACTATTCTGTGAGCTGTTACCTCATAGTCGACTTTATAACACGTATGCTTCTACAGAGACAGGTATCATCTCTACCTATGATTATAACGACGGTGCGAATCTTGCTGGCTGTGTGGGACACAAGATGAAGCATTCCTCGTTTTTTATAACTGCTGATGGCTATGTGGCTTGTAAGGGAAAGACGTTGATGACAGGCTACTGGAACGATGAAGAAGCTACGAGAAACGTTCTGAAAGACGGAGTGATAAGGACGGCAGACTTAGGACGGATTGATGAAAAAGGTCGACTTCGTTTGTTAGGGAGGGGAGATGACACTATAAACGTAGGGGGTTATAAGGTCGCTCCATCCGAAGTAGAGGAGGTTGCATTGGCTTTTCCAACAGTGAAAGATTGCATCTGCATTTCAGCAAACCATCCTGTAGTGGGTACCGTATTGAAGTTATTAGTTGTGCCACATAATGGTTATGATAAAAAGAAGTTGATACTTTTCTTAAAAGATAGGCTTGAAACTTATAAGATTCCTGTGCTTTATGGTGAGGTTGAGGTCATACAACGCACCTTTAACGGTAAGATTGATCGTAAGTTCTATGCTGTCTAAGCTGAAAAAGAATGCATTGTAGATTCCCTAAAAAATAAAAAGCGAAGAGGAACTTCACATCACGTGAAATTCCTCTCCTTCATTTAAATAACTCTCTTTGTTACATCTCTAATTTGGTCTGAATGCAGTCTTACTCATTGGTTTGCTAACTGCTAAACAATCTTTATTACCTTAATTCGTCTAATCTATTTATCTTTTAAAACCTTAGTGCTTAGTATTTAAACCTGATTGAATCAACGTCTATTTATTATATCTTAATGTCGTTATCTATGTCCACCAAATGAGCTACTTCCGTTTGAAACGCTTCCACCACCTGAGCGGCTTCCGCCAAATGTTGCGCCACCACCACTGAAGCTGTTGCTTGGTGCATCGAATGAGCGACTTGGCTCATAGCTTCTTGTTGCGCCACCATAGTTCCTACTTCCACCGAAGTTACCACCATAGTTAGGTTGAGTAACCGTTGTTCGTGTTGAACTCTCTCGTGGAGCGTAGTACTGATAATTACGTGGTCCATCAAAGTTTCCGCGTTGCTGATTGCCGAAACTGCGTGGGCGGTCGTTTTGATAAGTAGGACCATTGTTATAATAGTAGTTTCCTCCTCTATTGTAATCGCCACGTATGTAGCAGTCTCTCATACCATATCGGCTGTTATAATCTCCGCCGTAGAATATTTCTCTTCCGTTATACCAACTTCTTCCGCCATTCATTCGCCAGCTGTGGGCTCCGTTGTAAACGTTGTAGAACGATGGTCGTCCGAAGTAATAATAGTCGCGGCGTGGATAACGAGCATAAATGCCAAATCTCCAGTAGCCTGCATCCCATCTCAGTGGGCGGTAGAAATATGCTGCTTCAACGTATGCACGATATTGCCAATCATAGAGGATATAGCTCAAATCTACGTTTCGATGTGACCAATACATTCCATAGAGGTCGTCTACCGTGTTGACATTCATGAGGTAATCCAAGTTTATTTCGTAGGCTGCCTCATATTGTGCCTCCGTCAGATTCAGCTCGTAAGCCATCTTATCTGTTAGAAAGAGTGCTTGTACTCGAGCCTGCTCATAACTCATTGCGCTTGTTGATGCGCCGATAACTATGAGCGATGCGATGAGGGTTAGTACTATCCTTCTCATAATCGTTACCTTTTTAAGTTCTTATTCAAGTTTCGGACTACTTCGAAAAGCATTTCCTAACTTTCATGATGCAAAGAAACGAAGAAAAAAAGACATATGAAAAGGATTTCCCCTATACAGTGGGGGATTTTCCCTAAACATGTGTTTGACACGATATAAAGCCCTAAAATCTCACCTTATTTATATACAGTTAGTTTTAGTTTTAAGTTGCTGTCACTTTTAACAATTCGCGTAATAGAGTAAATATTAAATGATTACATGCTTAAAGATGATGATAGCAATGACAGGAAAATAAGTTTTGATGGATTCTTTTCTCCACTTCTTCTTATAACACAAACAGCGTGGCGCATATAAGATTTACATACACATATATTAGGTCGAATGATAGGTCCGTTTCTAATCAGGGATGTATGAGCCGATTAGTTCAAAACATAAAATAATTGAAAAATGTAAACGATTAGATTTTAGGTAATATCATATAGCTGTTAGAAGGCAAGTTCTTTCTGGCAGCTATATTTTTATCGAATAGTTTTGATGTAAGAGACTTATGGTAAAAATGTGACCTATACGCCAAGAATGTAGCAGAAGATAAGAAATGTTGGTTAAATATTTATAAATATAACCTTTATTATATAAATTATGAGAGATAAACTTATTTATCTGGAAATTTATAAATACCTTTGCCCAACCAAACCGATGACATCTATCAATAATAATGTGATTTACAGAGATGCCACTTGTAGATTAGAGAGGATATAATCATATAAAAAATAGATATGGAAAGAAAAAATTATGTAAAAAAGGAATATTGTTGCCCCGAGCTTTCAGTTATTCCTGTATCGGCAGAACCCATCATGGGTACAAACTCACCCTTTGAGTCTGATCACAAAAAGGCAGAAGATGACAACAGTAACACGTTTGATGTTGAACCAGATTAACTCAAAATAATTATCAATAAGAATTATGAAGATTAACAAATTCACAAGTTTGTTTGCTACATGCTTACTTTTGGGGCTGACGGCTTGTTCTAATGACAATGTAAGTGACGCGGATTCTGGCAATGGTGCTGAGAATAAGGATTTAACAGGTAAGACTTCTTTCTCTATTACCTCAGAGGCTAAGACACGTACCTCAGGCGTTTATGATTCAGGGGTAAATTTCTACTGGACTACAAACGACAACATTTGGGTAAAGAGTGGTTCTACACTAACAGCAAGTAGTTCCAACAATATTACATCAACAACAGCAGCTTCTGCAAAGTTCTATTTCGATGGAACTTATACGGCAGCGAGCTATCCTGTTAGATACACAGGGAACGCAAGCACTTCAGGTAACACTGTTACAATAGCAACAAGTCAGAATCAGGACGTAGCCAACAATGCAACTCAGTTAGGAACTGTTGGAGACTGCGGTGTCGGTACTGCAACACGCCAAACAGATGGATCTTATGAGTTTACTCTCAGTCATAAGGCTTCGTACATAACATTTATGCCATACTACTCAAAAGAGGCGTTGGATGCTTCTGCTGTAGTAACACAAATCAATGTTACAGTGGCTAACGGTGAAAGCCTTGCTGGAACGTTCAATTTTAGCGACAGCGGTTTAGGAGCTGCAAATAGTTCTTCTTCTTCTAACAGCGTAACCTTGACTTTGAACGGAACAAGTTCAACAACTGGTTTCCCTATTCCTACTGAAGCTACAGCATCTAAGAATGCAGCCATAATGGTTGTAGCTCCAGGAACTTACTCAACCTTTAAGGTTACTTATACTCTATATGATTCCGTAACTGGTACAAAGAGCACTATTTCATATACATATAGTAATATAAAATGTGTTGCTGGAAAGAATCAGAAAATCAGTACTAACCTTGGCATGGAGACGTATACTTCTCGCAAGAGCAATTATTACATGTGGGATGCAAAGAGCAATTATTGGGATAGGTATGAGAGCAGTCAGCCTTTACTCAACGACGCTGAAAATGCAAACTATGCAACATCATCAGCGGACGCAAGATGGTACAATACTACATTCACGGATAAAGTCCAGACAAAGGCTATAAACTCATGCAAGGATGCCCCGACCTTCGAAGCACTTACATGGTATATTGGTGGAGGATCTCCAAAGTTGGATGACAAAACTTTATGGGTATTTGCAAACCATCTTTATGCAGGAGGCATCTGGCTAAAGAAAAAGAGCGAAATTTCACATTTTAGTTCTACGGAAAGCTATACAGGTACCGCTACGTGGGTTTCAGGTAAAGATATTAAATTTACTGTATCAAACTTTGGCAAACCAGAAGCATCAGTAAGAAGTAGTTATTTCTATCTTCCTGCACTTGGACAATACGTTGATGGGAAATTAACCGGTTTAGGAGTTAAAGGCTATTACTGGGCAAGTACACCAAATCCAGTTAACAATGGTCCCAAAGGTGCAGATTATGGTAAGGTCATATCAGCCAACTGTCTTCGTTTTGCGACAGATGCGACATTAAATAATGTCTATGTACGTAGTTACTATGAACGTTATGTAGGCATGCAGGTACAGGCATTTGAATAGATTCCCACAATAATATAAGTAAAAGAGAGGCTGGAAACAATACCAAGCCTCTCTTTTTTCATCTGGAACCTTTACTGAATAAGAATGTAGAGAACACATTTATAAAGAGAGTATAATATAAAAATAGTTCTCATTGTGGCTCTCCCGTTAAATACGTAGATTGGAAAAAGAACAAAGGCTTATACACTTGTAAGGTATGACTGTCCAAAATCGTACGGTCTCACATAAAGGGATAAAGCACAAGATAAGAATGCAGAAAAGGCAAATATTTACCATGTCCTTCCGTCTTCTACAAACAACTTATTCCCATATCACTCAACGTTTGTAAACTATTTTCATACAACTCAAAACCAATACATGGTCTTCTGGCTTTGAAAAGACGCCCAATTGACTTGCAATAGATGCCCTTTTGAAGTCTAACTAACGCCCTTTTGAAATCCAATTAAGCACCTTTTCTTTTACGACTCCATAATGGGTTGATTTCCTGTTGGTTGCAGGCTCTCTTTTTTCTATCTTTTTTCCCACTTTATTTTAGGTCTTTTTCCGAAATTATGTCATGATTTTTCAGACTATTGTCTGTGTTGGTAGATTCAAGTACCAAGTGCAAATTTAATCAATCTTTTTGTTAAAAGCCAATATTAGAGATTTGGGTTTAAGTTACTCCGAAAATACATAAGATTGTCTTTATACAATCCTCCGTTTTACTCCAATCTATAGAAGTCACCATCATCATTGATACGATAAACATCTATGGAGGTTTTCTTACCCTCTACAGTTCGCACATAGATTGTACCATCCGTAAAGATAGCGAAGTCTTCCTTTATGTTATTATATGAGCTGAAGGCAAGAATGTTGATATTGTTGTCGTCGTCTATCATCCCATTTTTGTAGGTATATATCAGGAACTCATCGTCCTCGTTGCAGTTATAAGCAACAAAAATGGGGAAAGACTTATAGTTAGGAAGTTTCACGAAATAGAAACCACCAATGCCATTTATATGGGATATACTCTTCCCCATACATGCTTTCAGTTTTCCTTTATAGGGACGAATATTATATTCGCGGGCATGCTTGCTACTCATCTCCTTTTTTACATCCTTATACATGTCAGTTTGCGTGTATTCCAGCTTTGCATCAAGGGAAGGCAGTCCCTGCCCCGATCTTCTTACGTATTTGAAAATACCAGCAATGTTATTATGATACAACACAAGGTAGTCACCAGTATAAATATACTCCAGCATATCGCTGTATATCTCGTTTGCTGAAGACTCTACAATCAGAACAGGAACCGACTTGGATACATTGATGCCACGAAGAGCAAAGTAATCCTTTAGATAGGCGTAGTAAGGTGCATCCCGTTCGTACATAAACGGATCACGGTCTGTACGGCAAACCTTGATTTTCTTCCCATTCAGATAAAGGATAGAGTCGCCAAGTATCTGTATCTTCATGTTCTGAAGTTCCTCCAAGCTATTCTCATTTCCAGTGACCGAATAATCATAGTAAGACACAAGTTCCCAACTGTCTTTCAGTTGGTATTTCTTTGCGGCATACGTGCGATGGATAGCATTCCAGTCTGCCACTGCCTTGTCGCTGACAGGCTGCACCAATGGGGCAGCAGCTCTTTTACGCACCTTTGGCATAGGACGCTCCGTCTTTCTCTGTGCTTCAGAGCATCCAATAAAGAATAACACACTGAATATTATTAATACTATATTCTTTTTCATATCTTGACTTTTATCTATACTACTCGCCAGACATACTCCGTAGCTCCATAGACCTACGCTGATCTAAAAGCAATTCTTTTCATATTCATTGAGTTGTTTAGATAACATACCGCAAAGATATAAAAAACACTTGAAGTTCTTAGAACTTTTTGGTATTCTCTTTAGGAATTGCAAAGGACAGCCTATTATTCTCCAGTATGCGAAGCCTTTACGGAGAAATTGTAGTCCTCATAAATCTTATCACAGATTTCCTTAAACCCTGGCAGTTGATAATAATGATGCTTTTCCAGATTATCTCTGAACTCATTATTATAATACAACTCATTGGCAAAGCCTGTACTCCCAATCTGCTGATATCGAAGTCGGTCTTTATATAAATAATATCCCAGATAGGCAGCAGCTTTGTATCGTTCTTTCCACGTAAAGTGCGCCATCCAATATGGACACCCCGCCTTGTCTTTTTTCAAGAGATAATCAATATATGTTTCAAGAATTATTTGCCATTTCAAATTTTTATCATTGGCTGGTAACCGAAGTATAGTCTTCATTAACCCCTCTCGGATTTCTATATGAGGTTCTTTGTCATATACCTTACGAATAAACGTGTTTATTAATCCAGAAACATCTTCCACATTGGTATATTCGTTCGATATATCCTTTAGTACCAGTTCATTGATAGCTTCATTCGTATCATATCCATAAGATAGAAGCAAATCTTTCAAAGCGTCAGGATTATTGTGTAGTAACCAGGCGAAACTCGCTTTGCTATCATTGAACAAAAATCTATTTAGATGTACAATCTCATCACTTAAATGAAACGCTATTTTACCCTTATTATTCCTCAGAAAGGAATCCAACATAGGTTTCGGTAGGCAGAAATTATAGCCCTTGACAAATATATTGCTTATCGGAGCGTATCGAATATATTCATGTTCTTTTTTGTCAATACCGTCTTCTGCTATGTCATCGGTCCAACCCTGCATAATTGTCGGTGAAGAAAAATAGTGTTTATATTCATAGATATAAGGCTGTTTCTGCCTTTGTTCGGGAGCAAGACCTAACTCTTTCAACTTTTTGTTGTACAAAGCAGAAGATACAGGTATAAAACCACGCTTCGCCAAGTCGTTGAAAGCATAAGGTATTAGGATGTTGATATATCGTTCATCAATACGCACCTCATCCTCTTCTTCGTCATCAGAGAATGTCTGAAGAGAAGAAGTCTGATAGACTTTCATTAGCGAGTCCATTCCCTGAGAGTTTATGGGTAGAATCATATCCTCTGGAATTCCTATTTTCTTACATAGAGACGAAGAGATTGAATCTTTCTCCTGTGTGGTATGCACTATCTTTATTTCTGCACCTTTCTTATTCGTACAACATATCAACCCGATTGACATATAAGTCAATACACTTAGAATAATAAACTTCATTATTTTCATAGAATTACTTACTAAAGTTTCCCACCCTAAAAACAGATGGGAAAATAACAGTTTGTCGAATATTCTTTGTAAATTAGTAATCGCTAAAGAACTGATTTTGAAGACAAAACAACAATACTATCATAGAAGCAAAAATAGAGAAAATAAGCGAGTTATCCAAACATTTGAATGTTAAAAACCGAATGAGTGATGATTTATTTCATTTTTTGCAAGTTTGGCATCGGTCACCTGTTATCTCGCCTTTCACTGGAGAGACATGACGAGGTTTCTGCTTCGGAGTTAATCCTTCTCTTTGTTTTTTCCACATTGTGGTTGAGAGCATCATCTGCGACAACGACAAAGAGATGAGCAAAGCCCTTGTAATGACTGAAGCATTTAACCCAAATCAGTTATTAGAACACAATGTTTTAAAATTCTTGTTTTTGTGTTGTTTTCTGACATATTTTATTTTCTTGTCGTCATCTTGTCTGTCTTTATAACTTGACGTAGCCCACTATGCCTGCGTTACCAAAACAGCCAATCTCTTCGACAATATAACAAAATCTGTTTAGGCTCTAATGAATTTGGGTTTAATAGATCACTGAATAGCTTCTATTGCTCGAATAGAAGTCTCAGATGCCAGACTGTAGGATATTACTCATCACGCATCTTCTCCATCTCGATGTCTACATCCATGCGATAGCGGCGATAATGCTTCCCGGCAATATCCTCAAAGCCTGGAAGATGAAAGTACTTGTTACGTTTGAGATAATTACGGAGGTCCTCGTCATAGCATAAGCCGTGACCGAATCCGTTTATATCAATGGAAGTACCGATTCCCTTGTCGAACAGAAGACCATAATAATAGCCCACGTAAGCACCAATTCTATACCTCTCCTCTTTCGTAAGGCCATCGAACTCGGGATAATTCCTTAAATCCAGCAAGGTAGACGCATACTGATCCAGCATAAGGAAATACTCATTCTCCTCATTTACGTGCTTCAACATATACTCCATCAAACCTCGGTGAATAAGCAATTTCCCATTGGCGCCTCTTGAAGCAAAGAGTGCCTTGGTTTCATCAGCCTCAGGAATTCTGTTAACCACCTTGATTTCATCGAGCATCATCTTGTTGATAATATCAGACTTGTCGTAGCCGTATTCCAAGAACAGGTCACGAAGGAAGTTCCGGTTATTATTCATAAGCCAAGTGAGGGCAGCCTTGCTGTCGTGGAAGATGAACTGGTTTTTATAGAAAAGCTCTTCATCGTTCCTGTAAGATAATTTACCCTTTTTGAGTACATTATTATCTGCATCTTCATCATCAAAGCCTTCAAGCAGGGTAGCACCTTCAATAATAGGGTGGAATATAATGTAGTTATATTTAGGGACAAAAATATTCCGATACCAAAAGCAAAATAGGGTTTCCGTAGCTCCATCGTCCATAGACCTACGCTGATCTAAACGCTCTTGAGGTAGCCCGTCTTTAAATACATATCTGCGAAGTCCTTTTTTAAACAGAGAGTTATTACTTTCAGATATATCTATATTATAATACTTCTTGATGGCTTTTTGCGCCTCAGCATCGCTAACAGGCAGAAACCCCATCCTTTTAAGGATTTCGAAATTCAATTCTACTGCAAGATCAGTATACTCCACTTTCTTCTCTATAGGCATTACCGTAACGCCATCAAGTCCCACTTCCGCAAGTTCTCTATAATATTCTCTGATTTCATGGTCATACTTCTTTATCAAGTCAACCTCACTCTTTACAGTTCTTTCTTGATGAACCTGCTGTTTTAAGCTCTGCTTTGGAGGCTGTTCCTTGCATCCATTCATTAATACTACATTTAGAATAAGCAGTAGAAGATATATTTTCTTCATAAGATAACTATTTTCGGTTCCTTAATATATTTATGGCTTAAAGTTGATATGCGTGGGCTATTTTAAC
>NZ_JACD01000014.1:0-4468 GCF_000517825.1 Prevotella sp. ICM33 | reverse complement strand
CGCTTCGGGTGGTAAGACTTTTCTTGTGGTTGGCAGCAAAGCCTCCGCTACCTGTCACTCCGTTAAACAAGCTACCCATAACGTAAGGTCTTGCAGGGTCACCATGACGGAAACCAAGGAGGACTTGGTCGCCTACCTCTGGGATAAATACAAAACCACGGTTGCTCTTTACGTCCTTACTACTACCGCCATCTGGTGTCATTACACGCACCCAACCTGTCTGCATACCATCTGTCTGCCAGTTCATACGCACACGCACACGGCCCTTACCCTGTGGGTCAGCATTACTAAGCACGGTTGCCATCTGTGTTTCAGCCAATGGCATACGCACCTTTGGACTTGGCAGTGCCTTTATCGTTGCGGGGATAGCCGTGAAGCGGTTTTTATAGTAGCTCCCTTGGCTCACCTCGTGGGTTATCTCGATGATGCTGAAGTTACCCAGATTCTTTTTGGAAATATTTCCTATATGCCCCAAGAAAGAATTGTAGACTACAAAATTACCATAGAGTATTGCACAACAACTACTTTCTATCAACAATCATCTAATATAGAAAGCCAAAAGGAATAGGTCTTTTTTACGAGTCTTTATCTGTATTTATTTCACCAAGTCAATAACACCTTTGACGTTTTTTCTCCTGATACTTTATACACGCTACCATTTTCACTCGTATTCTTCTCCGAAACTTGTACATTACCAATACATTCTGTGATGGAGTTGTAATAAATAGACACAGATGATATTACAAAAACTCTAAATTGATGAAATCTGATAGTAAAGGTAGTCGTTACAATCAGTGCATCAGATAGGAGCCTTTTACAAATTTTATTTCTTGGCGAATTCCATATTGTCGAATGATTCAACTATTAACTCTATACATCGTTTGCCTGCTTCCCAATAATAATTATTTAAATTGGGTCTCGGTCCAATTGATTCTATATAACAAATACCACTATTACATTGTATAAGATATGACATAAGAAAAGCTCTGATTTTTTTTTCAGGATATTCTAAATTTCCTTGGATGTACCATACTTTTTCTAATTTTGATTCAGAATATTATCAACTATTTTTTTTTGTATTTTGCATTCAAATTCTGATATATTTTTAAAACGTGTTTCTATGTTAGAGGCGATGCTTTCAAAATTTTCTTTGCTTGTCTTTGTATACAAATATATATTGACTATACCAATATTCTTTCCTTCGTCTTCATGCTTGAGAAGAAAACGAATAGGTTGGGTGGACAAATTATTGTGATTGCTGTCCTTAAACATTTTCCATGATACAGGGAAATAAAATATGAAATTATTTTGTTTGAATTTGAAACTAAAGGGTTGTAAATTTTCTGCCATGTTCCAATTAGTCTTGTTTATCAAATCCCAATTATTTGTGATTTGGAGCATATCGAACATCCTTTCTTGATAATCTTCTTTAAAGCATGATGCTTTTACCATAAAATAATTGGCTCCTGAAAAATCAGGATCATAGTCTTTTAGCACGGTAAAACGAGATATTACACTTTCATCTTTATTTATTGTCTTTTCCGTAAGGATGTCAGCATAGGTTCCCGTTGATGTACCATTAATCTTTCTGTAATGAAGAATACTTTCTCCCATCAGATTAAGTTTTTTAGCAAGCCAATCTGCAGAGTTCATTTCATACCAACAATGTTCATAATATACGGAAACTTCTAACAGCGGACAAGTTTTGTCAATACTAACATATTGCCCGATGTTATTAATATCAAGTCCTTCTATAGGTTGCTTTTCAATCTGTACAGGTTTTACGTCCTTAGGTAGCAGAATCCAATATGCTAATTGTGATTCTACTGTTGTATAGTTACATTTCCAATAACGTTTAATCTGTTCTTCTTTCGAATAAGATTGTTGGATAGGAAACATTTCTTTATTATTTATATCATTCATAAATCGTTTCTATAATAAGAACTTTACAATATACAGTAGGAGAGCCTCCTTTAGCTAAACATACATCCTACAATTAAAATTATACACCCTGTTAGATAAATGAATCTACCCCATTTTATGAATAAAGATTTGAACTTATCTATTACTTGAATACGTTCCTCATTCATGACAAGACCATTGTATTTCACATGGAAACTCATCATAACCTTAATGAGGAAATTTACAAGAGTTTCCATTATAATGATATTTAAACCTACCATAATAATGACAAGTATAGAATGGTAGAAATCATGGCACACATCCATCATTTCCGTACCATACCTTACGGCTAAAACTAAACTAAGCGTATACATTATACATGCACCTAAAAGGCATACTAGATAATAGATTAGTAATTTTTTACCATGATATTTCTTGTACATCATTATCAATAAGATATAAAATACAAAGACTAACATGATGAATAAAATAATTCTCATATTTTTTACCCTCCAATTATTACAGTTGAACTTCCCGTTAAAACGATTCCATCTTTAGGTGCAATAAACCCTAATACATTACTTATATATTCAGCAGCATTTGTTATGAAATTTGTTATTGGCTTTAATGATAAAGTTACTGACAAATCACATTTTAATCCAAGAATCAATGCTAAATCTCCACCTACATTGATATGTGCCTCTAAATCATCAAAGTCTAAGTACCAGCCACCCTTTACTGACGCATCAGCAGCCACAAACGGAACTTCTACATTAGCTTTAACATTTAGAATTCCTAAAATATCTGCCGTACCGTCTGTTCCTGCTCTTGCGACATCTGCTTTTGCACCAAGCTCCGTTTGCATTCCTATTCTTTTTTCTTCCCAATTGGCAATATACTCTCCTTTGGCATTTGCTTCTGCATAGCCAACATCTGCATATCCTGCTGTATTACCATATAATACACCCTCTTTCCCAATATGTACATTTGCTTCATGATGTAGCCCTGTAATACCAGCCTCTGCTTCAGATCCGTATACCCCATCACCATAAAGACCTGCCTTTATTTTACCGTGTCCAACCGAGTAACCAACACCAACACCAACTCCACCGTTACCTTCTCCAAATGGCTCCCAATTTGGAGAATTGTATTTTGTATCTAAAATAAGAGGAGCATCAAAATTGAAAGTATCATATATGCCATTAGCGTTCTCATCAGTCAAGCTTCCTTGTACTCCAAATGCTCTTACATAACTATCATTAGAATAATTCTGATTGGCAAGCATTGGCTCAAATAAAATGTTTTCTTGTGCAGCCTTTACACCTACTGTTGGAAGAGCTTGTACACCACAAATTGTTTCATCACCTATTTTTGCTGCAGGTTTGCCATTTATAAGAACAGATGTTGACCCTCCCATGATGATACCACTTCCATTATGGAATGCTGACGGACATATAAAGCCATCCCCCTTCCTAGCAGCAGGATATCCATCTATTAATACATTGTCACTACCTGTATTTATAAGACCAGAATGTCCTGCTATATCAATTCCCTTTCGAGCAGCACCTTTCCCCATTATATTATGAATTTAGCTTGATTAACTTACCCTTTATATTCACAAATTTTTGTCCATTTATATGAATAACTTTCCCAGAATGCACATTAATAACATTCTCACTGTTTAGTTGTGTCATTGTCTTACTATGTAAAAAAGCTAGAGTAGGATACAAACGCAAATAACTTTCTCTTACATTAATTTCTGTATTAACTTCTGCGTCTATTTTATATTGTTTGCAGCTAATAGTTATATTGCCATCTGCTGACATTATAATGCTGCTATCGCCAACCTTAAATGTAATACGCTTTTGTCCTTTTAAATCTATAACGCCTTTGTTATCCATTGTTAAAGCCGACATAGGGGGACTATCTTTTTTCCCTCCAACATTAATCTTGGCTATTTCCCCAGAATTAACAGTATGAGAAATTTTAGATGTTATAGATAAATTTCCTCCGCCATCAAAGTTCATGCTTACACCGCCTTTATCGTGTAGGGTTACGCTACCTGCAGAGTCATCAAGTTTGAGGGAACTACCGCTTCGTGTGGTGAGACTCTTGCAGTTGTTGCCTTGACCACCGCCACCACCAGTCGTTCCATTAAACAAGCTACCCATAACATAAGGACGGGCAGGGTCACCATGGCGGAATCCGAGGAGGACTTGGTCGCCTACCTCTGGGATAAACACAAAACCACGGTTACTCTTTACGTCACTACTGCTACCGCCATCTGGGGTCATCACACGCACCCAGCCTGTCTGCATACCATCTGTCTGCCAGTTCATGCGTACACGAACACGGCCCTTACCCTGTGGGTCAGCATTACTAAGCACAGTTGCCATCTGTGTTTCAGCCAATGGCATACGCACCTTCGGACTTGGCAGTGCCTTTATTGTTGCAGGGATAGCCTTGAAGCGGTTTTTGTAGTAGCTGCCTTGGCTCACCTCATGGGTTATCTCGATAATGATAAAGTTACCCAAGCTCTCTTCTGATAGGTTCCCTACACGTTCCA
>NZ_JACD01000013.1:0-4995 GCF_000517825.1 Prevotella sp. ICM33 | reverse complement strand
TAAAGAGCAACCGCGGTTTTGTATTTATCCCAGAGGTAGGCGACCAAGTCCTCCTTGGCTTCCGTCATGGTGACCCTGCCCGTCCTTATGTTATGGGTAGCCTGTTTAATGGAACAACTGGTGGTGGCGGTGGCCAAGGTAACAACTGCAAGAGCCTTACCACACGAAGTGGTAGTTCCCTCAAACTTGACGACTCTGCTGGTAGCGTAACACTACACGATAAAGGTGGTGTAAGCATGAATTTTGATGGTGGTGGCAACTCTACGTTGAATGCAAAAGCTACTCATTCTGTAAATGCCGGAAGTAATGCTTCTGTGAATGTCGGTAAGGGAAAGTGTTTGCTAAATATGGACAGTGCAGGAAATATAACACTGGATGGAAATTCTACGATAACATTATCAGTTAAGTCAAGTAAGATTATAATAAATGAATCAAGCATTACGCTGGAATCTCCGAATATATATGTCAAGGGAACAACACAGACTGTTGTCGGACCAAATGAAAATTTGGGTGTAACCATTTCAGCTGATGGTCTTGTAGACATTGTGGGTACCCCTGTCAACATTAACCAAGGTAAAGGCGGAGTTGTCAATATTAAATAACACGTAGATAATGAGTTTGATAGATCGATTACACGGTCACGTCCAAGAAGGTGGTCTGACACAAAGAGACTACAAGTACCGTTGTGTACAGACCATCACCACGAAGCTTGACGAGATTCCTGTCAGTACTATTGTCAGTAAGAAAGATTACTTTGTAGAGAGATTTACGGATGCAGAAGGAACACAGGGCTTTGCCTTCAGTGTGAAAGATGACATTCCTTCTGTCTTTCCTGAGCAAGGCCAAGAGGCTTTGGTTTTGACAAATGAACTTGAGAATATAAAGACAAAAGCAATAGTCTGGATAGATTCAAATACAGGAATGATAACCAAACTTCTCAACCATGAGGAGATTATAGCACTATGGGAGGATGAGAAACAGCATCTCACGAGCAAATATAAGTTCTTGAAGGGAACGGCTGGAAGCAATGCTTTAAATAATCTGATAAAGATGGAAGATAAGATTATCTATGAATATGATAACCTTATGGCAAGTTTGAGTATAATACCTTTTTATTCCATCTTCTTTGGACCTCATTTAGTGACTGATGACCTTCAGCCTGGGCACAGTACTATTCCTTATGCTGCAAAACTCTTCCCTGGAAATAATTTCAGCTTAAAGTTGGAGAGAGAAATCGAGAAGCAAGATGATGGATTGTTATTAGTTAATCACAAAGCAAAGAACGATAAAGAGTCTCATTTTAGTGAGGCTATTCGCAAAGCATACGATCAGAAGATTAAACCTGTCATCCAATATGGTTTTACTGAGTATGAAATTGAGGTTAAACAACAGTCTTTAATTGACCCAGCTGAACATTGCCTTGCAAAGGGGAATTTAAACATAGACGAAGAAGTTACTGACAATGTTACATTAAGTGTGGACTTACAAGTCAGAAAACTGAAAAATAAAATATAAGTTATGGGACAGTCTTATATACGAGAAGGAACGAATGTAGTTTGTACGAATATGACTTGTGGTACGCCACAATTACTTCTTCGAGGAGCACAGAATGGACTGGTGATTAATAAGTCTTCTGATAAGCCTGTGTTGAATATTGATGCCAAGAAGATATCTGCACCTTTTGCCTGCAAGATGGCAACCAAAGTTTGGGGTGGCTTGCAAAGTTTTCTTTTGGGAGTTGCTGTTGGTGCAGCTGCAATTTTTTTAGTAGCAGCTACGATTGTAACTTGTGGTGCAGCCCTACCAGCCATAATAGGAGCTATTGCTATAACAAGTGAAGCCGTAGCCTTAACATCTATTGCCGTTGGCGGACTTGCAGCAGGATATGCTGAACATAAAAAGCAAGAGGGGTTAGAGCATGATTGCGATGTTATAATGGAATCAGACTGGGCATCATTTCATCCTAAAGTTTATATAGAGAACAGGAATGCCTTGTTAAATAAATCCAAGATGACATGTAAAATAGGTGGCACTATCAACATTATCCTTGACCCAGAAATCGCAAAAGCTGCAGCAGATTATATTTCTAAGATGAATAGTCTTGAAATACAAAAACAAGAAAAATACAAATTCTGGCAAGGTGTTGTAAGTGGTCTTACGGGTGGAGCAACGCCTATCGCTTTAGCTATTTCTATAGGTCTTTATACAGGAGCATTGGATTTTCTTAATTTCTGGAATGATGATAGTTTAGGAGAGACAAGAACCTCTAATAATGGTGATTCTCCTTTGGGTAACTCTGTTAAGAATTCTATTGGGACTAATGTTTATGGTTCAGGAGTTGGCGGAGGTGCTGACAATGCCGTATCAGCAGGCATAGATGCACATAAGAAAGGCGCTGAAAAGGGTGCAGAAATAGATTCACAGATAAGTTCAAAGACTGCAGAAGCTAATAAGCAAGGGGAAAAAGCAATTGAAAATAAGTTAGGCGCAATGGAAACGCATACTGCTGCAGAAGAATGGGGGAAGGAAGCGGGACGCCGTGCATCAAGTGGAGCAAGTAGTTCTTCGGTGGAGTCTGCTAAGACGGCTGAAGGAATGTTAGGGCGAACTTCTGAAGAGTATGGGAAACGAACAACACAAGCTGTCACAAAGCAGGCAGAAATTCTTGCAGAGAAAAGAACGCTTGAAGAAGGAAAAGATGCTGCTGTTAACGCTGCTAAGAGAGGAGCATGGAAAGAGGGTGCAAAAAAATTTGGAATGGGCTTAGGTGTTGGTTTGGCTGGTGGTCTTGCTAATTACTTTATAGAGGATTATAGTAATGATAAAGAGCATGATATAGAAACGAAAACAGGAGATATTTCAGGAGCCTTTAATACTCATGATGAGCTAGCTGATTCTTCTTGTGTCATAGGCATAATATCAAATTCATAAAACAATGAGCAACTTTTATTCAAGAATACCAGCCATAGGAGCTACATTAGGAACAGTGTTTGCACTTACCGTGGCAACACCATTGGTAGTTAGCCTTATTGCAAAGTTTACGCTCGGTGGTAACAAGGCTGCTGTACCGTACGCAGATACGTATATTCGTAATTCAGATACTATAGTGGTTACTATTCCAGAACTTGCTGTGATAACGCCTGTAAACAAGACATTCACTTCGCGTGCTTGGTTTGCAGGAATGGCACATTCGCAAAAATCAACTTATAAACAGATCTGTTTTTACTCCCCTGAATATAAAAGACATTTAGCAGTTATTTCATTTATAGGAGGGTATAATGTGGCACAAAGAGGAACGGGAGAAAACGCATGGAAAGAGGATTTAGAAAAACAACGGTTAAGTATAATTTACGATTCAAAAACGATTTCTGCATACATTAATAAAACACAGTGGCAGGATCCTACTTATGGGACAAAAGACAACCCTATGCCCATATTCTTTAAGCGTGCTTTGTCTGGGTTTGAATGTGCTGGAGGTGTAGAAGATTACATTTATATTAAACCCTCTGTGTATAAGAAGTTCGTTGAGCTTTACCTTGCACACGGATTGGAACCCGAGGAGTTCGATAGACTCTATGGGGCGGATATGAAACGTCTGGGTCTAAAGGATTGAGCTGGTTTACGAGTTGACAAGTTGCTTGCAAAGTAAGAAATGGGGAGGTCTGTTAACATTTCTTGCTGGTGTTGCAGTTGGAGCTTTAATAGTCGCTGCTGTTGTAGCAACTGGTGGTGTTGGTGCAGCCTTACTATCTGTTGTAGCTATCGAAGGTTGGATGGTGGGTGCAGCAATAGCTGTTGGAACTTTAGCAGCCGGTTATGCAGGCTATAGAGGGATAAAAGGGGTTGCCCACGATTGTGACAACACACTGGAATCATCTTGGAGTCGATTTCATAATGATGTTTTTATAGAGAAAAAAAACGCCCTGCTGAATAGATCCTATATGTTCTGTACAACAGGAGGAAGAATTGATATCATTGTTAATCCTGAACAAGCTAAAAAAGCTGCATTATATATTACAGCAATGAATGCAACAGAAATATATGTTCAGCTGAAAAGTAAATTCATTCAAGGTGCTATAGGTGGTCTTACAGGAGGAACCAATCCTTTTGCTTTAGCCCTCTCAGTAGGCTTCTACACTGGTGCACTAAACTTTGGAAGTTTTGACTTTAGTGAGACGGACAAATCCAACCAAAAGTCTGACCCTATGGGAAATTTAAAAAATACTGGTACGACTACTGGTGTAGGAACTGGAGAGTCTGTTGTTGAAAGTAGTATCACTACAAGTGTAAAAGCAAATAAGGCAGGAGTGGGTGAGGCTGCAAGGATAGATGCACAGGTAGCATCAAAAATAGGAGAGGCAAAGATGAAAGGTTGGGAGTCTTTAGCTTATGGAACACAAGCTGCCGATGCAAGTGCGGAAGCTGCTACTTGGGGGTCTCAAGTAGCTACGCGTACCTCAAATGGTGCAAGTGCGACTTCTATTGCTTCTGCAGAATTAGTAGAACAGATGTGTAAAGAATCTTCTGAGGAACTAATGCATAAATCAATTCAAGCAGCACTCGAACAACAGGATATTCTTGCTGAAGCAGCAAGCACTCAGGGAGGGAAAACTGCTGCAGTAAAAGCCGCTAAAACAGGTGCATGGAAAGATGGCTTTAAGAATTTTGGAAAGTCTTTGGGGTTAGGTCTTGCAGGAGCTGCAGTTGGTTATGCGGTAGATGAAGGGTCAAACTGGGTAGAAAATAAGATAGAAGGAAAGACTAAAGAAATAATGAAGGAGTTAAATTATTCCGACGACAATGACACAGTAGGTAATGCAAACTATATGGGTATCATCGCAAATTCATAATATCAATGGCAAATAATTTTTCAATAGGAGGAATTAAAATCTTCTCAACAGCAGGAACAGTCTTTGCATCTCTTGTAGGTGCACCACTACTTATCTTTATTATAACGAGGTTTACGCTTGGTGGAAATAAAGACGCTATCCCTTA
>NZ_JACD01000012.1:0-514 GCF_000517825.1 Prevotella sp. ICM33 | reverse complement strand
CCTACACGCAGGGTTGGCACCTGACTCTCAGCTGTGATATAATGTGTCTCAGCCGTCTCAGCCGCTTGCTTACGCCCCATGTAGTTAACGAGTTCCGTCTCATTGCTGATACGTGGCAGCGCATGCTGTCTTGCAGGTTTTGAGAACATACCTAATGATGCACGGAAAGCCTCACCCGCAAGTTTGTCATGACCATATGCCAAGTCTGGCGTCATACGTTGCATCTCACGGTCAGCACCAGAGTGATAAGAGAACACCTGCTCAGAGCGTGCGAGGGTCTGTAAACCAATGTCAAGTGAAGACAGTGTTGTTCCATATTCTAATCTTATAGGGTCAGCCAATTTCCTTGGTTTACCAAAGATGAGTTTAGTTCCATCGAAATACATCCACTCTTGATACTGATGAGCAAGACGACGGATAAAGTCGAAGTCAGACTCTTCATACTGGCAGATAAAGTCTTTGGTTTCCTTGAATGCAGGATTCAACTCTAATTGCACCTTAGCTTGTTCGCACA